>CAZZLX010000070.1:0-11225 GCA_964655235.1 uncultured Rhizobium sp. | reverse complement strand
GATGGCGCTGTTGACCTTGAGGCCGGTCGACACCCGGTTCTGGACCTTGTCCAGCTTCGAGTTGACCGAGTTCAGGTTCTGCAGCGCGACGAACGCGCCTACATTCGTGTTTATGGAGTTCTGGATGGCCATTTAGACCTGCTCCTTCTAGCTGAACGGCCCGGGCGCCTTTTTGCGCTAAACGGAACGCTAACCTAGATCAGAATTTCTGACAACCCATTTAATAAAATGCTGCGCAAATTTTTGATGTCCCCGCGATAAAACCCTGACACCGCAGGGATTTCGATCCGCGCTATAATTCTCAAATGAACCGCGCGGAGCGTCGACGGCGCGAGAAGCTGGGCCGATCGGGCCCCCCGGACGCCATCCTCCAGGAAGCCGCCCGCCATCATCGCGCCGGTGCCCTCGCCGAGGCCGAAGCCCACTACCGGACCTTCCTGGCGCGCGCGCCGGGACACCCGCAGGCACTCCACCTGCTGGGGCTGGTCTGCCACCAGACCGGCCGCAATGCCGAAGCCGCGACCCTGATCGCCGAGGCCGCGCGACTGCAGCCCGACGATGCGGAGATTCCCTACAACCTCGGCAACTGCCTGATGCTGGACGGACGTCCGGCCGAGGCGGCCGACGCATTCAGGCGTGCGCTCGAACTCCGCCCGCGGCGGGCGGAGGCGATCAACAACCTCGGAACCGCGCTGCAGCGGCTCGATCGGCTGGACGAGGCGATCGCCGCGTACCAAAGCGCGCTCGAAATCATCCCCGGGCGCAGCGACGCCCTCGGCAACATGGGCCAGGCGCTGCAGGCGCTGGGGCGCTTCGCCGAGGCGGTCTTCGCCTATCGCCAGCTGCTCTCGCGCAAGCCCGACCATCCGACCGCCCGACACATGATCGCCGCCATGACCGGCGAGACACCCGGCAGTGCCCCCGACGACTTCGTCAGGCGGCTTTTCGACAGCTACGCCGACCGCTTCGACACGCACCTCGTCGCCTCGCTCGGCTATGATCCCGAACGCTGCGTCCGCCTGCTCCGAGAGACGGCCGGCAACGAGACACGCTTCGCCAGCGCGATCGATCTCGGCTGCGGCACCGGGCTGGTCGGGCCTCTGCTCCGCCCCTTCGTCGATCGGCTCGCCGGCGTCGACCTCTCGCCGGCGATGCTCGTGAAGGCCCAGGCACGCGCGGTCTACGACGAGCTGTCGGCCGGTGCGATCGAGCCATTCCTCGCCGAAACGCATGAGCGCTTCGACCTCTTCGTCGCCGCCGACGTGTTCGTCTATGTCGGCGCGCTCGACGGCGTCTTCGCCAAGGCCAAGGCCTGCGCGAAACCGAAGGCGTGGTTCGCCTTCTCGGTCGAGGATGCGGAAGGCGGCGATTTCGTCCTGAGGACGACCGGGCGATACGCCCACTCGCTCGCCTATCTCGATCGGATCGCGACCGCTGCCGGCTGGCAGATCGGTTCAACGGAAGCGCTGGTCATCCGCACCGAACAGGGCCGCGCCATTCCCGGGCACGCGGTCGTCGCTCAGCTCGCCTGAGCGCGGCTCAGCCGCGCCCGCGCCACTCCCGCCAGAGGCGACGATATGCGGCCTCGAGGTCGCGCGTGTGGCCGGCGCCGTCGAACAGCACCGACGCGGAGAGCCTCGTGCGCATGCCCTGCCGCAGACGGTCGAGCCGATCGAGGTCGCGCGCGAGGTCGAGCGCGATCCGGCGATAGGTATCCTCGTCGGGCGCCACCAGCTCGGCCAGGTTCGCGCGCGTCATCAGGCTGGCGCCGATCCGGCTCATCAGCGAGTTGCCAACAAGGGTCACCACCGGCACGCCCATCCACAGCGCGTCGCAAGTGCTCTTGCCGCCGTTGAACGGGAACGGATCGAGGGCGATGTCGATCTCGCCGACCGCACGGAAATGATCGGCGAGACCCGGCAGCGCACCGACGAGATCGATCCGCGCCGGATCGATGCCGAAGGCGGCGAAGCGCCCGCGGACGAGACCGGCGACGTGCGGGTCGGTCAGGTTGTAGGCCTTGAGCCTCAGGCGCGCGTCCGGCATCGCGCCGAGGATGCGCGACCACAGCTCGATCGCCGGCAGCGAGAGCTTCGGCACCTGGTTGACCGAGCCGAAGGTCACGTAGCCGTTGCGGCGGGCCGGGAGGGGGCTCACCTCAGGCGCCTCTTCCGGCGGGTGATGGCTCGCATAGCCGGTCTTCAGGCGCACCAGCCGCTCGGTGTACCAGCGATCGGCGACGCCCGGCGGATCGACCTCGTCGTCTGTGATGCGCACGTCGATCGCCTGCAGTCCTGTCGTCGTCACGTGGTTGTCGTAGGCGACCTGGATCGGCGCCGCGCGATGGGCGAACAGCGTCCGCTCGCTCGCCCGCCAGCCGCAGAGATTGATCGCGATGTCGACGCCGTCGGCGCGCAAGCGCGCCGCCTGCTCGCTGCGCGGCAGGCCGTGGATGTCGACGAAGCGGTCGGCCGCCGCCGCCACTTTCTCGGTCCCGCGGTCCGGCCGCGGAACGTCCGAGTAGACCGCGACCTCGAAGCCCTGGCGATCGTGGTGCGCGAGCAGCGGCATCAGCCAGGCGAGCTGGTTGTGGCCGGCGACGAGCTCGGGCGAGACATAGGCGATGCGGATGCGCCGATCCGCGATCCGCGGATTGGCGAATGCCGGCGTCGGGCCAACGGTCGCCTCGATCCGCTCCGCCCAGCGGCGGTTCTCGCGGAAATGCTCGGCGAAGCCGAAGCCCGGAACGAAGTTGAGGAAGAAGAGGCGCTGCGACCAGGCTTCGGCCGGCGGATGCTCCAGATCCGCCGCATGGTCGTAGCTGCGATGCGCGGGCTCGATCTCGCCCCACGCGCTGAACAGGGCGGCGATGCCGGCATGGGCATCGACATGGGCGGGGTCGAGCGCCGCCGCCTGCCGGTAGCGGCGAAGGCCGGCCGGCCCCCTGCCCGCCGCGACGAGGCTCCCGGCAAGATTGCGGAGCACCATGGCATCGAGCGGCGAGAGCGCGAACGCGCGCGCATAGGCCGCACCGGCCGCGGTCATCGAGACCGCGCGCTGGATGGCCCAGCCGAGATCGTTCCAGACGGTCGGCGTCGCCGGATCCAGCGCCAGGGCACGACGATAGTGGACGCGCGGATCGCCACGGCCGGCCTCGACGAGCGATCGGCCGAGACCGTGATGGGCCGGCGCCAGATCGGGCACGAGACGTGCCGCGGAAGCGAAGGCATCGACTGCCTCCGCCACGCGCGACAATCCGGCCAGCGCGCCGGCACGCGAGAGGTGAATATCGCCGCGGCCGGGCGCGATCGCGGCCGCCTGGTCGAGAAGCGCCAGCGCGGCCTCGCTGCGTCCGCGGCCGAGCTCGAGCGCGCCCATCAGATGCAGCGCATCCGGCTGCCGCGGATCGAACTGCAGGACGCGGCGATACATCTCCTCGGCCATCGCCTCACGTCCGGCCCTCTGATTGGCGAGGCCGGCCTTCAGGAGGTCGGCGACGGTGATGCTCACGACCGGCACCACGCGCGCCATGCGGACCGGAACGCCGTCTCCACCGATCGAGCATAACCGTCGGCGTCGACCAGCGGCGAGGCGGCGACGCGGCGTCGCAGCCCGGCGCGGATCTCGGAGAGCGCCGGAAGATCGCGCGCCAGCGTTCGCGCGATGGCGACGTACGCGTCCTCGTCCGTCGCCGCCAGCTTGTCCATCCCGATCGCCGAGAGGGTCCCGATGCCCATGCGGCCGAGCCAGCGCTCGCCCGCCAGGGTGACCACGGGCACGCCCATCCACAGCGCCTCGAAGGTCGTGGTGCAGCCGTTGAAGGGAAACGGGTCGAGCCCGATGTCGATCCGGTTCAGGATCTCGAGATGGCGTGCCCGCGGCAGGCGCTCGCCGTCGAACACGATGCGGCCGGCGGCGACGCCGCGCCGCTCGAAGGCATCGAGGATCCGCCGGCGTGCCGACGGATTGGCGAACCAGTTGACGTATTTGAGCAGCAGCCGCGAGTTCGGTACACCGGCGAGCACGCGCGCCCAGAGTGCGAACACCTGGTCATTCAGCTTCGCCGCATTGTTGCAGGAGCCGAAGGTGACGATGCCGGCCGATTGTGCCGGCAACGGGCCGACCGAAGGCGCTTCCGCCGGCGGCTCGTGCAGCACCAGGAGCGGGATCCTGAGCAGGCGTTCGGTGAACCGCTCGCGCGTGCCTTCCGGGTGGATGACCGGATCGGTGAGCCACCAGTCCATCGTCGCGAGGCCGGTGGTCGAGAGATCGCCGTAGCTGATCTGGACGGGCGCGGGCTTACGCGCGCAGACCAGCAGGCGGTTTCCGGCGGTGTGGCCCGCCATGCAGAACAGGATGTCGATGCGGTCGGCGCGGATCATCGCCGCGACGTCCTCGTCGCCGATGCCGACGGTCGAGCGGTAGCCGTCCGAAGCGGCCTGATAGCGCCGCGTGACCTCGTCGGGGCGCGCCACCTCGCCGTAGCAGAAGGCCTCGAACTGCGCGCGGTCGCGCCGCTCGATCAGGCCGATGACATTGTGCGCGATCGGGTTCGAGCGGAAATCCGCGGAGAGATACCCGATGCGAAGCGGGCGCTTCGGATCGCGATCGTTGGCGAGCGGCCGCGCCTGCGCGTAGAGCGGCCGCGCGTGGTGCTCCTCCCACGACTGGTATTCCTCGAACAGCGCGTCCGATCCGAGCCCCGGCAGGTAATTCAGCGCGAAGAGCAGGTTGGAATGCGTCGCGAGATCGCTGGGCGCGATCTCGAGCGCGCGCCGATAGGCGGCGACGATCTCGCCGATGTCGGTCAGCGCATTGCCGAGATTGTTCCAGAGACCCGCATAGCCTGCGTCGATCGCGAGCCCGCGCCGGTAGAAACGCTGGGCGAGATCGAGATCGCCCTGCTCCTGCAGCAGCAGGCCGAGATTGCCGTGCCCTTCGAGCCGGCCCGGTGCTAGCGCGACCGCCCGGCGCGCGGCCCGTGACGCGGCGAGGCGGTTGCCGGTCCCGATCGCGCGTGCCGCCGTGGCGATCCATCCGTCCGCGTCGGTCGGATCGAGCGCCGGCAGGCGGCCGACCGCGCCCAGCGCGCGATGCGCCGCGGCCTGCCCCGGATCAAGCGAGAGGGCCGAGCGCAGCGAGGCGCGCGCGCGCGGATCGCCGAGCACGCCGCGGGCGAGACCGAGCGCGAGCCAGGCCCCGGGCTGCACGCGCTTCAGCGCGACCGCGGTCTCCAGGCTCTGCGCGGCACCCTTGGCCTCGCCGAGTGCAAGCAGCGTGGCGCCGAGGCTGGCATGGGCCTCGGCCAATCCGGGCACGCAGCGGATCGCGTCGCGAAATCGGGCTGCCGCAGCCAGAAGGTCGCCGCGCTGCTGGCGTTCGAAGCCTTCGATGAAGAACCGCTGTGCCTCCCCGGCGCGCGTCATCCGTGCTTCTCGCACCAGCGCCGCCACGCGGCGCGGAAGGCGCACTCGATCGAGCGGGCATAGGCCGGGCCATCGCAGAGCGGGGATGCCATGATGCGCTGACGGAGGGTGCCGCGGAGCGCTTCGAGGCGCGGCAGATCGGATCCGAGGCTAGAGGCGATGCGGACATAATCGTCGGGTGTCTGCGCCACCAACTCAGGAAGGCCCAGATGGGTCAGGAAGCTCGTTCCCATGCGGCCGAGGAAACGCCGTCCGGCGAGCGTGACCACCGGAACGCCCATCCACAGCGCCTCGAAGGTCGTCGTGCAGCCGTTGAAAGGAAACGGATCGAGCGCGATGTCGATACCGCCGACGATCGCCAGGTGCGAGGCGCGGTTCGGGTCGCCGCCGAGGAAAATGATGCGCGACGGATCGACGCCATTCTCGGAAAAGCGCTGCGCCAGCCGCATGCGCACGTCCTCGACCGTATAGACGTCGCGATACTTGAGGATGAGCCGTGCGTCCGGAATCCGTCCGAGCACACGCGACCAGAGCGCGACGACCTGGTCGCCGATCTTCGCCGGATTGTTGAACGAGCCGAAGGTGATGCCGCCGCTCACCGATGCGGGCAACGGCGCGACCCGCGGCGCCACGTCGATCGGCCGATGCAGGACCATCATCGGGATCCGCATCAGCGTCTCGGTGAAAAGCTCCTCCGTGGCGCCTTCCGGGTGAACGATCGGGTCGGTGAGCCAGTAGTCCATGACCTCGATGGCGGTCGTCGAGAAGTCGGCGTAGCTGACCATGACCGGTGCCGGCTTTCGGCCGGCGACCGTCATCCGGTTCCGCGCCGTGTGGCCCGCCATCACCACCAGGATGTCGATCCCGTCGGCGCGGATGCGGTCGTCGAGCTCGGCATCGCTCAACGTCTGCGTCTCGACGAAATGGTCGGTGATCTCGCGGATGTGCCGGGTCATGTCGTCAGGCCGGCCGACCTCGGCGTAGCAGGTGACCTCGACCTCACGGCGGTCGTGGTGCTCGATCAAGCCGGCGATGTTGGTGCCGAGCGCGTGGTCGAAGAAGTCGGCCGAGAGGTAACCGACGCGGAGCCGGCGATCCGGAACGCGATCGTTGGTCCATGGCCGGATATGAGCCTCGAGAGGCGACGCATGCCGCGCCGCCCAGCGCCGATGCTCGGCGAAGTAGCGCTTCGGGTCTCCGTCGACGTAGCCGAGCGCCAGCAGCAGGTTCGAATGCGCCTCGACCGCGCCGGGTTCGATGTCGACCGTCCGGCGGAGCCTCTCGATCGCCGATCGCACCCGACCGAGCGTCAGCTCCAGCGCGGCCAGATTGCCGTTGGCGATGGCGCTGGCGGGCACGAGCGCGACCGCGCGGCGGAACAGGCGCCGGGCCCGGGCCGGCTCGTTGCCGCCCTGGGCCAGCACGCCGCCATTGATCAGCGCATCGAAGCTTTCGCGATCGAGCGCCGTCACGCAGCGATAGCGCCGGATCGCCTCGTCCCTCTGCGCCAGCCGGGCATGGCACTGCGCCAGCGCGTAGTGGGCGTGCGACGACGACGGCTCCCAGGCGAGCGCCGCGCGGAAGTCGATGACCGCCGCCGCCGCGTCCCCGGCGAGCGCACGCTCCATTCCGCGATCGTGGCGGAGCCGCGCGTCTTCCGGCGACAGCGCGATCGCGCGGCCGAGGACCACCGCCGCCTCGCCATGGCGACCGGTCTTGCCGAGGGACGTCGCCAGGGCAGCCGCGAGGTCGGCGCGGTCGGATCGGATCGCAAAGGCGGCGTGATAGGCCGAAGAGGCTTCCGGCCATCGGCCGAGAGCGCTCAAGGCGAGGCCGAGATTCTCCCACGGCGCCGCCGAGCCTGGCGAGATGCGGGTCGCGCGCCTCAGCGCCGCCACCGCGCCGTCGAGTTCGCCGGCGGCGGCCTGGACCAGGCCGAGGCGGTGCCAGGCGAGCGCGATCTGCGGCTCTTCCGCGAGTGCCCGCCGCAGTGGCAGCGGATTGAGCTGCGCCGCGGTCACGTCGCCGCGCACCAATCCCGCCACATAAGGCGATAGGCGCCTTCGACGGCGCGGGCGAAGGCGGCGCCGTCGCAGAGCCGCGAGGCCGCCATGCGCGCCCGCAGTCCCTTGCGCAACTCGCCGAGCTTCGCGAGATCGCCGGCGAGGCGAACGGCCGCTTCGACGTAGGCCGCCTCGTCCTTCGCCACCAGGTCGTCGAGGCCGACCGTCTTCAGGAAGGCGCTGCCGTAACGCCCGAGCACGCGCTCGCCTTCGAGGCTGACGACGGGAACGCCCATCCACATGGCTTCGCAGGTGGTGATGACGCCGCAATACGGGAACGGATCGAGCGCGATGTCGATCTTCCGGTAAGTATCGAGATGTGTCGCCTGCGAGACGGTCCAGCCGCGCAGGTCGAGCCGGCGGCCCTCGATGCCGTGGCGTGCGAAGATGGTCCGGATCCGCCCGGCGACCGTGGCATCGGCATAGGCGCGGCCCTTGAGCATGAGCCGGGACTTCGGTACCGCGGCGAGGATCTGGGCCCAGGTCGCGATGCAGCGGGGCGACAGCTTCGAGGTCTGGTTGAGGCTGGCGAAGGTCACGGTGCCGCCGCTCGCGGCCGGCAGCGAGGAGACCGGCGGCGCCGGCAGCAGCGGATCGAAGACGAAGGCCAAGTCGATCCGGGCCAGCCGCTCGGCGAAATCGCGTTCGCTGCCGGCGGGCGTCAGCAGATCGTCGCCGATCGCCCAGCCGACCGCCTCCATGCCGAAGGATCCCATCAGCAGGAGATTGACCTGCACCGGTGCCGGACGGCGCGCGAGCGCGAGCAGCCGCGAGCCGCGCGGATATCCGACGATGTCGACCGCGACGTCGATCCCTTCGCGCGCGATCGCCTCGGCGAGCGCAGCGTCGGAGAGGCCCCGGGTCGGCACGATGCGGGCGGCGGCGCGGTAGCGCTGCGTGACCTCGTCCTCGGCCTCCCGCGGCACATCGGAGAACAGGACGACCTCGACCGCATTACGGTCATGCGCCTCGACCAGCGGCAGGATCGAGCGGGACGCCGTGTGGAAGCGGAGCGCATCGGCGCCGACATAGCCGATGGTGAGCCGCTTCTCTGGGTCGCGCGGCCGCGCATGCGAGACCGGCGCCAGGGAGTCGGCGAAACGCTCGGCGAAGCGCCGGCACTCGGCGAGCTCGGCAGCCGCGTCGATCCCGTCGACCAGGCGCATGCCGTTGATCAGGTTCGTATGGAGGACCGGGTTGCCAGGACTCTTCTCGACCGCGACCCGATAGCAGCCGACGGCCGCGTCGACATCGGCGACCTGGAGCAGCACGTTGCCGAGATTGTTCCAGCCGTCCGGGTTGCCAGGGCTGCTGAAGATCGCCCGCCGCAGGAGGAGGGCCGCCTGCGGGAGACGGCCCCGCATCGCCAGCAGCAGACCGAGGTTGTTCCAGGCGCCGGTGAAGTCTGGATCCAGGGCGAGGATCCGGTGGAGCGCCGCCGCTGCGCCGGCCGCGTACCCCGACGACTGCAGCGCATTGGCAAGCCGAAACTGGCCCTCCGGGTCCAGCGGGTTGGCCCGGACCGCCGCTTCGAGACGAGCGATCGCCTCGGCGGGCGTTTCGGCAACCTTGGTTTCAGACATGGGAGGAGGATGCGGAAATGGCGGTCACGGCCGCGCATCGTGCGGCCGGTCGTCGTTCCTGTCGAGGGCCGACGGCTTAGCGGAAGAGCTGCTGGAGGATGGTCGGTCGCTGGTTGGCGATGTTCAGCGTCTGCACGCCTAGCTGCTGTTTCACCTGCAGGGCCTGAAGCCGCGCCGACTCCTTCGCCATGTCCGCGTCGACGATGTCGCCGAGGCCTTCGTTGGTCGAATCGGTCAGCTGCGAGATGAAGTCGGTCTGGAAGTTGAGGGCGCGCACGTCGGCGCCGATCTGGCCGAGCGCGATCGCGATCGCCGATTCGGCGAGCTCGAGCGCCGACAGCGCCTTGAACGCGGCGACCGTCGAGCTCAGCGTCTGGGCGCCGAGGTTGGCCGAGTTCGTGCTGAACGTGCTCTGCGAGCGGATCGTCATCGTCGTGCCATCGATGTTGGCGATGACGTTCACCGAGGTCGAGCCGGCCGAGAAGATGTTGCGGCCGTTGTAGACCGCGTTCGAGATGAAGGTGTTGATCTGGGTGCTGAGCGACATGAAGTCGGCATTGAGGATGTTCTGCTGCTCGCTGGTGTTCGCAGCGTTCATGCCCTCGATGATCTTCTTCTTCACGTCGGCGATCAGGTCGGAGATCGAGGTCGCGACCGAGAGAGCGATCGTGGCGACGCCGCGGCCGTTGGCGATGCCCTGGGAGACCGCGCTGTAGGCCTTGATGTCGCCGCGCAGGCCCTGGGCGATGGCGAAGCTCGAAGCGTCGTCGACCGCGCCGTTGACCTTGAGGCCCGTCGACACCCGCTGCTGGACCTGGTCCATGTCGCGGTTGGTGCCGTTCAGGAACTGAAGGGCGATCTGCGCCGAGATGTTCGTGTTGATCGAATTGATGGGCACGGCGACTACTCCAATCGGTCATGCCGGGCCCGACGGACCCTGCGCGCCTTAAACAGCAAGTCGCGGGCCAGATCAGAAAATTCAGTTATTTCAATAAGATGAAGAAGAAATCAGCGGCTCCCCGGGTCGTTTCGGCAGGGCCGCCTGTTCCCCTTTTCTGCCCGCCCGGCAGTTGTTGCCGCGGAAAGAGGAAAAACCGTCTCTTAAGCCCTTGGGAACAAACGAAAACGCCCCTACCCGGCAGGGCAGAGGCGCGTGCGACAGCGGGAGCGGATAAGGACGATGGCCTTAGGCCAGGCCCTCGATTATCTGCTGGTTGACCTCGATCAGCATGTCCGGCGAGCCGCCGTCCATGACCGCCTGGGTCTCGTAGGTGACCCACGCCGACAGACGAACGATCGCGGACTTGAGCTCGTTCGGAAGCCGGTTGGCCTCGTCGCTGATTTCCGAGACGAAGGTGTCCCAGACCCGCTTGTTCCAGAGGATCGCGTCGAACTTGGCGGCAAGCTTGGCCGGGTTCTCCCGGGCCTCGATCAGCGCGGCGGTGACGGCTCCCATCAGCCGCCGCTCGATCGTGCGCGGCGGCTCGGCGACGTTCTGGACCTTGTGATAGGCACCATAGCCGCGCATGGGGTTACGCGGCTCCCCGCGGGGCGAGCTCCAGCAGCTCGGCTTCGAAGCCCATCAGCGCGCGGGCCGACGCCATTGCCTTCGGATAGTCCTCGCGCTGGACGAACTGATGGATCAGGCCGAGCGACTTCGCGACGTCGACCAGCGTGGTCGCGTTGAGCAGGTCGTTCATGTCGTCGAGCAGGCGCAGGCGGTAGCTCTCCTGACCCGGCGCGTCGAGATACATCAGCATCAGCCAGTAGTAGATGCGCTTGGCCGGCGTGTTGGCGTCCTCGGGCAGCATCACGTCGCGGCCCATGAGGACGACGTCGTGGTTCTGAATCTCGATGCCTTCCTCGCCGAGGGTGAGGACGGCGCCGTTGACGACGAACCTGTCGCCGGGGCGGACGGGAACGCGAATGCTGGGAACGACGGCGGTTTCTGACTTCATGACGCAAGTCTCCAGTAGCTAGGCATGGGATCCGGCGCGCGCCGGCGCCGGGATCCCGATTTATCCGCGGAAGAGGCCGAGCAGCGTCTGCGGCCGCTGGTTGGCGATGCCCAGGGTCTGGACCGAGAGCTGCTGCTGGACCTGGAGGGCCTGCAGCCTCGCCGATTCCTTCGCCATGTCGGCATCGACGATCGC
>CAZZLX010000069.1:0-11333 GCA_964655235.1 uncultured Rhizobium sp. | reverse complement strand
ACCTCGCACCTGCAGCTTTCGGCCTCGCTCCAGCCCTATG
Organism: uncultured Rhizobium sp.; assembly: GCA_964655235.1. Lineage (GTDB taxonomy): Bacteria > Pseudomonadota > Alphaproteobacteria > SHVZ01 > SHVZ01 > SHVZ01. Next base: position 11,293 of record CAZZLX010000069.1, on the reverse strand, counting down.
CAGGCATGAAGGATCACGAGATCTGCGAGTACCCGGTCGAGCTCAAGGCGGTGGCGAAGGCGATTACCAAGAACACGATCGGCCGCGACAAGAACGGGCAGGTCCGCGCGCCCGACGCGCCCGGCCTCGGCATGCAAATCGACGTCGAGGCGCTGAAGCCGTTCCTCGTCGACGTCTCGATTAAGGTCGGCGGCAAGTCGCTCTACGAGACGCCGGTGCTGAGGAAGTAAGAGAAAAGGGGCGGCTTCGGCCGCCCCTTCGTCGTTACGGCGCCGCGCGATCGGTCGCCAGATGCGCCACGCAGTCGCCGCGCTCGACGCGGCCGTAGTGGCGCTGGCAGATCACGATGCCGGAATCCTTGAAGTAGGCGGGCACGGGCTCGCGGCCCGGATTGTCGACGAAGTGGGTGAGGCCGCAGAGGTCGCCCTTCTTGACCGTCGCGCCAAGCTTCATCGCCGGTTCGAACAGCCCGTGGTCGGGCGCGTAGACGTAGTAGCTCTGCCCGAGCAGCTCGACCCAGCGCACCTTCTCGGGTGCATTGCCGATCTTGAACTTCTTGGTGTCCTTGAGGATGCCCATGTGCGCCAGCGCGCGCACGGTGCCGTCGTAGGTGAGCTTGACGCCGTCGGGGTTGACCGACGCGCCGCCACCGAACTCGCCGCCGAGATAGATGACGTTGTTGCGATGCGCGGACGAATGCGCGAGGCGCGAATCCGGCAGGTAGTCCCAGATGAGGCTCACCGGCGCGCCAAACGCGCGCAGCAGCTCGATCGAGCGCTGGTCGAGCTTCTTGTTGCCCGAGGTCGAGACGGACGCGAACGGCACATAGGCCAGCGAGCCCCCGCCGGAGTGCAGGTCGAACCAGACCTCGGCCTTCGGCACCACCACCGTGTGGAGGTAGTGCGCAATCTGGTAGGTGACGCTCATGCTGGGCGAGCCGGGGAAGGCGCGGTTCAGGTTGCCGTCGTCGATGGGCGAGACGCGGGCGCCGGCCATCGCCGCCGGCATGTTCGCCGCCGGCATGATGATGAGGCGGCCCTTGATGTCCTTGGGCTCGATCTCGCGGATCAGCTTGCAGAGCGTGACCTGGCCTTCGTACTCGTCGCCGTGGTTGCCGGCCATCAGGAGGGCTGTCGGGCCCTTGCCGTTCTTGATGACGGTCAGCGGGATCGCGAGCGTGCCGTAGGCCGAGCGCGTCACCGAGTGCGGCAGATGAATGTAGCCGACCTGCTTGCCGTCGGCGTCGTAGTCGACTTCGGTCCAGAGATGCGACTTCTCAGCGGCCATGAGGCTCTCCACGGGCAATCGTTCGATTGAGGATAGGGACGACGGAAGGTCGCTTCAGGATAGCGGGCGACGCGCGTGGACCGCCACCGAACGGGCGCCTCGCGAAATCGGGATACGACGGAGGCTGGCTTTAAGCGGCCTGCAGGCGGTCACGGTAGGCGCGGGTACCGCTCTCGACTTCCTGGGCCACGGCACGCTTCTGAGGACCCTCGAGCTCGTCGAAAGCGGCCTGGGCCAGCAACAGGTCGAGGGGATCGTCGGAGTTGATGGCGCGGATCAGGTAGCGGGCCACATCGGAGTCGCGCCCCACCACGACCTTGATCGCTTCGAGCAAAATTTCGCGCGCCGACTGCTTCAAGCCCAGCCCAGACACCGCCATATCCCTCCCCGATCTTCTAAACGAACGATTACCCTGGAAAGAGCCTCACAGCCTCGACGATCATTTAAAACGTATTTTATTTATCTTTTGTGAAAATACCGTCGTCAACCTGAATTTTCTCACCACGAAACCGTCGCGGCCGGTCATTCTTAGGTGAGCAATCGTCAAGGAAGCATCGTGGCCCGAAGCGATCCGCTGAACCGCACGCGGTACTGGGAAGACCCACATTTCGAAGGGCTTGGCTGCCTTCACGCGGATCTCAAAGACCACGACTACGCGCCGCACGCCCATGACGGCTTCGTCATCGCCGTGACCGAGGCCGGTGGAGCCGAATTCACCAGCCGAGGCGCGGTCAGAGAAGCCACGCCCGCGGCGCTGCTGGTCTTCAACCCAGGCGAGCCCCATTCCGGGCGCATGGGGCGAAGCCGCATGTGGCGCTATCGATCGCTCAATCTCGGCCCAGAGGCGATCGGGGCGCTTCAGACGATGCTGCGCCTTCCCGCCCCTCCGCATTTCACGAGCAATCTCTTCACGGACACGGATCTGATCGGGTCCTTCCTCGGCGTCCACCAAGCGCTGGAGTCGGGGGCGAACTCACTCCGGAGCCGCGAACTCCTGATCGAAAGCTTCGGTGCCTTGGCCCGGCGCCATGGGGTGCGTCGGCGGGACGTTCTCGGCGCTCCGCACGAGCGGGCGCGGCTCGACCGCGTGCTTCAGATGATGCACGACCGGCCGCAAGCGCCGCTGAGCCTCGAGACATTGAGCGAGGCAGCCGATCTTTCACCCTTCCAGCTGATCGCGCTCTTCAAGCGCGTCACCGGCCTCACGCCCCATGCGTATCTGGTGCAGCTCCGGCTCAAGGCGGCGATGGAGGGGCTGAGGTCCGGCATGGCGATCGCCGACGCCGCCACGGCAGCCGGCTTCTACGACCAGAGCGCGCTGACCAAGCATCTCAAGCAGTGCTACGGCGTGACGCCGCTGCAGTTCGTCCGCGCCAGAGAACATTCGGGCCGCAATTTCCGCCAATAACGCCGGCGCCGACTCCGGCATGCTGGGTTCATGGCCCGATACTTCTGTCACGAGAATCCGGAAACGCTGAGCGTCGAGAGCGAGATCGTCGACGCCAGACCCGGTCGCGTGCGCCTTGCACGCTCGCCCTTCTACCCCGGCGGCGGCGGGCAGCTCGCCGATCGCGGCGCGTTGCGATGGAGCGGCGGCGAGGTCGCGGTCTCGGGCTTCGACATGGCCGAGGGTCATCTCTGGCATCTCCTGGCCGCGCCGGTCGAGGTCTTGGGTCCAGTCGAGCTCTCCGTCGACCCGACCTTCCGCCAGATGCAACGCGAGCTGCATACCGCGCTCCACATCGTCAATGCGCTGGCTTTTCAGGCATTCGACGGCGCCCTGGTAACCGGAGCCCAGATGAACGAAGACGGGACTGCCCGCATCGACGTGGATCTTCCGGGCGCCGACAACGACAAGCTCCGCGCCTTCGAGCCGCGGATCAACGACGTGATCCGCCAGGACCTGAAGGTCCTGACCACCTATGTCGACTTCGAGGCGGCGCAGGAGGAGAAGGGGCTGCTGCGCTCGCGGTCAGTGACGCCGCCGCCGACCGAGGACGGCAAGCTGGGCATCGTCGAGATCGTCAGCCTCGACCGGCAGGCCTGCGGCGGGACCCATCTCGCCTCGACCGGCAACTCGAGGCCGATCCGCATCCTCAAGGTCGAGAACAAGGGGCGGCACAACCGCCGGATCCGGATCGGCTTCGGCGAGTGACACGGATGCGAAATATTCGTTCGCGTTTTTTACAAGGTTGACATTATTTCGGACAGTTGCGAGAAGGGTCCGGCCGGGCCCCGCTTGAGGTGCGCCCGATTCCTGCTGGAAAGTGCGCGCCATGACCCTCGTCAGCGAAGCGACCCGTCTCCGCATCCGCCCGCTGGGGGCTCTCGGCGCCGAGGTGACTGGGGGTTCGCTCGACCCGCTGTCCGCCGCCGACGAGGCGACGATCAAGCAGGCGGTCCGCGATCACCTGGTGCTGCGCTTCCGCGGATACAATCTCGACGATCTCGCCTTCACGCGTCTGGCGGAGCGTCTCGGCACGCTTCAGCCGTCGCCGGACTATACCCGCTCGCGCAAGGTCTACTCGATCGAGTCGCCGGCGATGACGATCATCTCGAACGTCAAGGAGAACGGCGAGGCGATCGGCGAGCACGGCGACGGCGAACTCAACTGGCACACCGACCTGGCGTTCACCGACTATCCGTCCGAGTACACGATGCTGATGGCGCGCGAAGTGCCGGCGGCCGGCGGCAATACGTGGTTCGCCAACATGTACAAGGCCTACGACGCGATGCCGGATGCGCTCAAGGAGCGTGTCGCCAAGCTGAAGATGAAGCACCAGGCAAGCCACAACGCCCAGGGCGGCACGCGGCCCGGCTACAAGGACATCGAGACTAACGACGTGCGCGAGATGCCGGGACCGATCCACCCGATCGTCCGCACCCATCCGGTCACCGGCCGCAAGGCTTTGTTCCTCGGCCGCCGCTTCGGCGCCTACATCCCGGGCCTGCCGCTGGCGAAGAGCGAGGCGCTTTGCAACGAGCTCTGGTCGTACGCGGCCATGCCGGAGAATACCTGGGCGCAGGAGTGGCAGGTAGGTGACCTGATCATCTGGGACAACCGCTGCACCATGCATCGCCGCGACAGCTTCGCCGGCCAGGGGCGCCGGCGGATGCATCGGCTCTGCACGCGCGGCACGCGCCCAGAGTAGCGCAATCTTAGCCTCGGCGCGACGGTGACGGCATAGGGCCGCCCGTGATACACCCGCGGACGTAGATGCCGTCCGCTTCTCCTTTCACGCTGCCGCCCGCCGACGGACGCAACCGTCCGAAGCTCGGCGACGTCGTCTACGACCAGATCCTGCGCCTCATCGTCCGCGGCGAGTATCCGCGCCACTGCAAGCTTCCGACCGAGAACGAGCTGGCGACCCGTTTCGCCGTGTCGCGGCCCGTGATCCGCGAGGCGCTGGCCCGGCTTCGTGATGAAGGCGTGGTGCGCTCGCAGCAGGGCTCGGGCACCTTCGTCGAGCGCGGGCCGGAAGCGGGCTCGCTGATCTATCAGCCGGTCCGCAGCGTCGCCGACATGCAGGCCTTCTACGAGTTCCGCATCGTTGTCGAGGGTCAGTCCGCCTACCTCGCGGCCGAGCGCCACACCAGGGAGGCGTTGGCCGACATCGAGAAGTCTTTGAACGACGCCGAGACCGCGATCGCGGAGGCGAACCCGCATATCGGCTCGGACCTCAACTTCGCCTTCCATCGCGCCGTCGCGCGCGCGACCCAGAACCCCTACATCGTGACCACGCTGGAGGCGATCCCGAACCTGGTCGGCGTGGGACGCATCGCCGTCCGCAACAACGGCATCGACGATCCGGTGAAGCGGATGCGCTCGGTCTGGCTGGAGCACGAGAGCATCTACCGAGCGATCGCCGCGCGCGACGCTCCCCGGGCCCGGACCGAGATGGAAGCGCATGTCGGCAATGCACGGCAGTACATCTTCCAGCGCCAGGACGTCTGAACGGTTCGAATTTCCTGAATAGTTTGTTGCTTAGGTTGACAAATTTGTAATCTTCCCGGAAGAAAGGCAATCAGAGGGAAAAACCCTCGCCAAGACATCGGGAGGATCCATGCGCGCTTGGAAGCACAGCATTCTCGGCACCGTCGCCGCCGCGGCCCTGGCCCTGGCGTCGTCGTCGTCGGCCTTCGCCCAGGCCAAGCCCGAGAAGCTGGTGATCATGGGCCATGCTGTCCACAAGTCGGCGGTCACCGGCGAGAAGGGCGGCGACAGCTCGGCCGACTGGTCGAAGAAGAACGGCGTCGGCACCGAGTGGCTGACCTTCGGCGTCGAAGCGGTGCATGAGCGCGTCTATCGCGAGGCGAGCCTCGCCAGCGGCACGGTCGACATCGCCTTCATCCTCGAGCGCTATTCCGGTCCGCAGGTGGCGCGCCTGTTCGAAGACCTCGGCGAGTACCAGAAGAAGGATCCGATCGAGGACTTCGACGAGATCTCGGCCGGCATGCGCACCGCGCACACCCACAAGGGCAAGCTGATCGCGATCCCGTTCCGGCACGCTACGCACGGGCTCCTCTACAACCAGGTCTACTTCAAGGAACGCGGGGTCGACGCGCCGCCGAAGACCATGGAGCAGCTGCTCGAGCTCGCCGAGAAGCTGCAGTACACGCGGCCCGACGGCACGCTGGTCCACGGCTACATCACCAGCTTCGACGATCCGTCCGGCGTCGTCGACCTGATGCGCGCCTTTGGCGGAGACTTCATCACGTCGGACTACAAGTTCGTCGCCGACAGCCCGGGCTCGCTCAAGGTCGTGCATCTGCTCCGCAACTTCTTCCAGAAGGGCATCCTTCCGAAGAACGTGTTCACCTTCAAAACCGAAGAGGTGATCACGATGATGCAGCAGGGGCGCGCGGCGATGACCAACCAGCCCTTCGGCCGCTACTTCAACTACAACGATGCCAAGCAGAGCAAATTCCCGGGCGAGTTCAAGGTGACGACGATCCCGGCCTCGGGCGGAGGCATCGCGCCGGCGAAGACCTCGGTCTGGGCGATGGCGATCCCGGCGAATTCGAAGAACAAGCAGCTCGCCTGGTCGCTGATCAAGGAACTGTCGTCGAAGAAGGCGACGATCGCCCAGGCGATCAACGGCAACGGCCCGGTACGCATCTCGGCCTACAAGGACGAGGCCGTGCGGAAGCTCGTGCCCTATGCCGACGACGAGGCGGCGGTGCTGGCGAATGCCCGCTCGACGGTTCCCGGCTTCGAGAACACGCAGAAGGCCATGGACTTCTTCATGGAGGAGATCCAGCAGGCCATGCTCGGCACCAAGACGCCGGAGCAGGCGATGGCCGACCTAAAGAAGCGGGTCGAGCCGCTGCTGCCGAAGTAAGCGAAAAGCCGCTAGGCTTCCCGGCGGGCGCCCCTGCGCGTCCGCCGGTTCTTTTCAATCCCACCCCGACGAGAGCATAGCCAAGAGCATGTGGACGCTGCGTCCCATCCACTACCTGATGGTCGCGCCGGTCCATCTGCTGCTGCTTGTCTTCATCTTCATGCCCGCGCTCTATGTCGGCTGGCTCAGCCTCACGCATTCGACCTTCGGCGGCCCGCCGGAGTTCGTAGGCTTTTCCAACTATGTGACGCTGCTGGGTGACCGCATCTTCTGGCGCTCGTTCTGGAACACTTTGATCGTTGTCAACGTCGTGGTCTATGGCGAGCTGGCGCTGGGCCTCGGCCTCGCCCTTCTCCTCGCCGGATGGGTTCCGTTGAAGCGCGTGGTGATCGCGATCATCCTTGCGCCCTACGCGATCACCGAGGTCACCACGGTGGTGATGTGGCGCTACATGCTCGAACCCGATGTCGGCATGATCAACTACGCGCTGAAGTCGATCGGCCTCGGCCAGATCGAATATTCCACCGATCCGTTTACCGCGCTGATGGTCGTCTCGGTGCTCGCGATCTGGCAGCACCTGCCGTTCACCTTCCTGATCCTCTATGCCGCCGTCACGACCATCCCGAACGAGCTGATCGAGTCGGCCAAGGTCGACGGTGCCACTGGGTGGCAGACCTTCTGGCACGTGACGCTGCGCCTGATCCTGCCGGCGGTCTTCGTGGCGCTGATGTTCCGCTACATCTTCGCCATGCGGATCTTCTCCGAGGTCTGGCTCCTGACCGAGGGCGGGCCCGCTCGCATGACCGAGGTGCTGGCGGTCTACCTCTATCGCCAGGCCTTCCGCTATCACGAGTTCGGCGGAGCGTCGGCCACCGGCTGGATGCTGCTGCTGCTGTCCCTCGTGATCGCGCTTCCTTATCTCCGCGCCATGTACGTGAAGCTGTTCCGCCATGGCTGATGGCTGGAAGACACGCACTGTCCGCCTATTGTTGATCGCGATCGCCGTGATCTGGTCGGCTTTCCCGATCTTCCTGGTGGTGATGTCGTCGTTCAAGGACGTCCGCGAGATCTTCGCAGTGCCGCCGACCTTCATCTTCACGCCGACTCTCGACAGCTATCGGCGCCTCGGCCAGCTTTGGCCGGCCTTCTATCCGAACATGCTGAACAGCCTGATCATCACCACCGGTGCCACGCTGCTGACGGTCGTGGTGACCTCGATGGCGGGCTACGTCTATGCGCGCTATTCGAGCCGGTTCCTGACCGGCTCGGCGTTCTTCATGATCTTCGTGCGCATGTTCCCGCCGATCATCATCACGCTGCCGCTGTTCCCGGTGGTGAACCTGCTGGGCTTGAGCGACACGCATATCCTGCTGATCGTGCTCTACGCGACCTTCTTCGTCAGCCTCGGCACGTGGATCATGCGGGCCTTCATCGAGCAGATCCCGCGCGAGCTCGAGGAGGCGGCCTTCGTCGACGGTGCCAACCTGCTGCAGACCCTGACGCGGGTGATCCTGCCGCTGGCGGCCCAGGGCATCGTCGCCTCGTCGATCTTTGTCCTGGTCTTCTCGTGGAACGAGTTCATTTTCGCGCTGATCTTCACCACGCGCGCCGCCAAGACCGCACCGCTGATCATTTCCGAGATGCTGAGCACCGCCGACGGTGTGGAATGGGGGATTCTGTTCGCGGCGGCGACGATCCAGCTGGCGCCCGTCCTGGTCTTCGTCATCGCCGTCCAGCGTTACGTCGTCGCCGGACTCCAGGCGGGTGCCGTCAAAGGGTAGCGGTTCCGACAGATTAACCTTCCGGACCGGATTCTGGTGCGCATCGGATTACATTTGGTTAAACTACTTAAAATTCGTATAAAATGATCATTTAAAGATCGTGCTGTCTGCTCGTAGCATCCGACGCAGCGAAGTGCGCCCGAGTAAGGGTGGAAGGAAGTAATGGCGAGTCCGTTCGACAAGCTGACCATCCTCATCGCCGAGGACAACAAGCCGATGCGCGGTCTCGTCCGCGACATTCTGGATGCGCTCGGCGTGGGCACGATTCTTGAGGCGTCCGACGGCACCGCCGCGATGAAGCAGCTCGGCGCGCACGCGGTCGACATCGTCATCCTCGACTGGAACATGGAGCCCATGGACGGGCTCGAGCTCACGCGCCAGATCCGCACCTCGCCCGAGAGCCCCGACCAGTTCGTCCCGATCATCATGCTGAGCGGCCACACAGAGCGTGCGCGGGTGCTGCAGGCGCGCGATGCCGGGGTCACCGAGTTCATGGCGAAGCCGGTTTCGGTCAAGGCGCTTTGCGCGCGCATCAACGCGATCATCGACGCGCCGCGTCCGTTCATCCGCGCCAACGGCTACTTCGGCCCGGATCGCCGCCGCCGCGTGCTGCCGTTCAACGGCCCGGATCGGCGGAGCGACGATCCCGCGAAGAAGTCCGAGAAGACCTCGCGCCGGGCGTGATGCGGTAGGCGCAGCGCCGCGCGCCGGCGAGGATGTGATCGATCCGCTCGACCGTGCAGCCGGCGAGCAGCGCCTGGAACATCGACAGCTCCGATCGGCAGAAGCCCTGACAGGCCTTGGCCACCGCGCAGATGGGGCAGTGGTTCTCGACCAGAAGGTAGCTGCCGCCCTTCCCCGTCTCGATGGCCGCCATGTAGCCTTCGGCGTTCCGAAGCTCGGCTAGACGCTTGACCCGCTTCGCAAGCGAGCCGGCAAGATCGAGCTCGCGATGGTATCGCAGGAGCATTTCCGCCTCGCGGAGCGCGATCACACGATCGAGCCCTTCGCTGCCGAACAGCCTTGCCATGCCGGCGATCAGCTCGACCGCGACCTGAGCGTGGGAGTCGGGAAAGCGTGTTTCCGCTTTCTCCGTCAGGCGCCAGTACCGCTTCGGCCGTCCGACGCCGCGGCGCTCGTCGGCGAAGGCCACGAGGCCGCCGGACTCCAGCCGCGCCAAGTGCTGGCGGACGCCCATCGCCGTAATGTCGAGGTCGCGCGCGAGATCTCCCGCCGACAACGGCGCCCGCGTCTTCAGCAGGAACAGGATGCGATCGGCCGAGCCCTCGGACATCGCATCCGAGCCTAAAGGCTGTGGCGAAGTTTGGAAAGCGTCCGCTTGACTAATGGCCCAGTCTGCTATGCTTCGGAGTTGGAGGATCGATCCATGGATCTCGCAGCGTTCCGCGCGCTCGTCCGCCGGAAAGAGCCGCCGGTCGAGCTGTCGCCGGCGCTTCGAGGCCTTCTCTGGGACGCCAAGGGCGACTGGGACAAGGCGCATGAATGCGCGCAGTCCCAGGAAGACCTTCAGGGCGACTGGGTCCACGCCTACCTGCATCGCAAGGAGGGCGACCTCACCAACGCCGGCTACTGGTACCGCCGCGCGAAGAAGCCGGTCCACAAGGGCACGCTCGACCAGGAGTGGGAAGAGATCGCCCGGGCATTGCTTGGCCGATGAGCGGGATCAGGATTCGCGATGCCGCCGCGAGCGACGTGTCGGTCCTGCTGCAGATGATGCGGGATCTCGCCGAGCATGACGGGCTTTCCGATGCGCTGATCGCGACCGAGGCGACCTTGCTTCGCGACGGCTTCGGCGAACGCCCGCGATTCCACGCTGTGATCGCCGAAGTCGAGGGCGAGGTCGCCGGCTACGTCACCTATACCGAGCCTTACGTCGCCTGGCGCGGCACGACCCGTGTCGCGATCGACGATGTCGTCGTGCGCGCCCAGTTCCGAGGCAGGGGCGTCGGCACGGCGATGATGATGCGTCTCCGGGACATCGGCCGCGAACGTGGTGCGATGATCAAGTGGGAGATGGAGGCCGACAACCACCAGGCGAAGGCCTTCTATGAGAAGCTGGGCGCCGTCACGCGGCCGAAGCGTCTCGCCTATTGGAAAGTGACCGGCTAGTCGGATATCAAGAGGCGGCCTCCCCGACTTCCCCGAGAGTCCCATGCGCCTTGCCGATATCCCGACCCCCGCGCTCGTCCTCGATCGCGCGCGCCTCCGCCGCAACATCCAGGCGATGACCGATCGCTACAAGAAGCTCGGCGTGCGGCTGCGCCCCCATCTCAAGACCTCGAAGTCCGTCGACGTCGCCCGCATGGCGGTCTCGGGCCATTTCGGCGGCATCACGGTTTCCACCTTGAAGGAGGCCGAGCACTTCGCCGCCCATGGCTTCAAGGATATTCTTTATGCGGTCTGCATCGCGCCTGGGAAGCTCGACCAGGCGGCGGCGCTGATGAAGTCCGGCGTCCACCTCACGATCATCACCGACGACCTTGAGGCGGCGAAGTCGATCGCCGCTCGCGGCAAGGAGCTCGGCGTCACCTTCAACGTGCTGGTCGAGGTCGACTGCGGCGAGAAGCGGAGCGGGGTTCCGGTCGAGTCGGACGCGCTGCTCGCCATCGCCGGCGCGCTGCATGCCGGGCCAGGATCGCGCCTTGCCGGCGTGATGGTCCACGCCGGCCATTCCTATGCCTGCCGCTCGCTGGAGGCGGTGGCCGATGTCGCGGAGATCGAGCGGGCGACCGGCGTCCGCGCGGCGGAACGCCTGAAGGCGGCGGGGCTCCCTTGCGAGACCGTCAGTGTCGGCTCGACCCCGACCGCGCTGCACGGCAAGAGCTACGACGGCGTTACCGAGGTGCGCTGCGGCGTCTACAT
>CAZZLX010000068.1:0-11403 GCA_964655235.1 uncultured Rhizobium sp. | reverse complement strand
TAGTGCGAGATCATCCAGGTCGGCGTGCCGTTGGGATCGCCGGGGAACGTGCGGTTCAGGTTGCCCTGGTCGATCGGAGAGGTGCGCGTGCCGGCATGCGCCGCCGGGAAGTTCGCCATCGGCAGGACGATGACCGTGCCCTTCACCTCCTTGGGATCGAGGCCGCGGATCAGCTTCGAGTTGGCGATCTGGCCTTCGTACTCGTCGCCATGGTTGCCCGACATCGACAGCACGGTCGGGCCCTTGCCGTTCTTGATGACCGCGATCGGCATCGCCAGGAACCCGTAGGCCGAGCGATGCACCGAGTGCGGCAGTCGGAGATACCCGATCTGCTTGCCGTCGGCATTGAAGTCGATGTCGGTGGTGATGCGGGAGCGCTGTCCCTGGGCCTTGGCCATAATCCGATATCCCCTGCGAGCGAGTGGTGAGTCTTAAGCGGCGGCGCGGGCGCCATGCGCCTTGGCGCGGGTGATCACGTGATCGACCTCTTCGTTGGTCGTCGACCAGGCGGTGACCATGCGGACGCCGCCGTCACGGCGGCCGAGGCCGATGCCGTCGGACTCGAGCCCAGCGATCACGCGCTCGGGCATCTCGACGAAGAGCTGGTTGATCTCGACCGGCTCGATCATGCGTACGCCCGGCACCTGGACCAGGCCTTCCGACAGGCGCTTGGCGGCGGCGTTGGCCTGTCGCGCGAGCTTCAGCCAGAGGCCGTTCTCGACATAGGCGTTAATCTGGGCAGCCGCATAGCGCATCTTCGACCAGATCTGGCCGGCGCGGCGCATGCGGAAGCGCAGCTCCTCGGCGATGTCCTTGTTGAAGACGACGATCGCCTCGGCATTGAGCGCGCCGTTCTTGGTGGCGCCGAAGGAAAGCACGTCGACGCCAATCTTCGTCGTCACCTCCGCGGCCGAGGCGCCGATGGCAACCAGCGCGTTCGCCATGCGGGCACCGTCCATGTGGAACTTGAGGCCGTGGCGCTTGGTGATCTCGGCGATGCGTTCGAGTTCCTTCACCGAATAGACGGTGCCGCGCTCGGTCGCGATCGTCAGGTTGACCACCGCCGGCTGGACGCGGTGGGCGAAGCCCTTGCCGGCGGTCCTGATCCGTTCGTCGAGGGCGTCGGGGTCCAGGCGGCCGGACTTGGCGCGGACCAGCTGGAGCTTGGCACCGCCGGTGAAGAGTTCCGCCGCGCCGCATTCGCTGGTCTCGATATGCGCGGTCTCCGAGCAGTAGATCGCGCCGAATGGAGGCGTCATCGCCGAGAGGCTGATCGCGTTCGCCGCGGTGCCGGTCGACGCCAGGAACACCCAGACTTCCGTGCCGAACAGGTCGGAGAGCGCTGCCTTGAGCGCCTTGGTCTCCGGATCCACGCCATAGGGCTGGGCGGGGCCGACATTGACGCGCGAAAGCGCTGCCATGATTTCGGGCGCCGCGGGCGCGACGTTGTCGGAATACAGGTTCACCGGGAGCATGGGGGGACGTCCGTGGAGGTCAGGGAGGGATTTCGGATGGGAAACTTGTGCCCGATGGACGGGCACGAGGTCAATGCAGCGTCTTAGGCGTCTCGGCCTTCCGCGGCGCCACGGAGCGCGCCGTCGGCGTCGCATGATGCAGCGACATGCGCCAAGCGCCGTCCTCGCGCACGAAGATGTTGGTGGCCACCAGGGCGTTGTCGCCGATCATCTCGGTGCAGACGACGACCGCGGTCTCGCCCATGAAGCGGACGCTCTCGTCCTGGCAGCGGATCGGCGGAGAGTTCGGACTTTCGAGGATGCCGCGCCAGCTTTCCAGGATCTCCGAGCGGTCGGTCAGCGCCGACCAGCCGGGATGCACGCAGACGAGGTCCACGGCCTCGGCCCAAAGGCGCTCCATCGTGCCCATGTCCTTGGTCCGGAAGGCCCGATAGAAGTCGCGGTTGGCAGCGAGCACAGGTCCGGATTCGTCGGCCCGGGTTCTGGATTTTCCCGGCACTCTCGTCTCCCGAATTCGGCTGGGTCGTTGCCAGCATGACAGCCCCCGTGCCGCTGCGCTAGGCTTCTCCCCATGCGGCGGATCCTGGCGCTCCTCGCCCTCCTGCTCACGGCAACACCGGCCGCGGCTCTGCCCGTCGACCTCGAACTCGTGCTCGCCGTCGACGTCTCGCGCTCGATCGATCCCGACGAGGCACGCCTTCAGCGCGAAGGTTATGTCCGCGCCCTCACCGACGAGCGCGTGATCCAAGCGATCCGCTCCGGCGCCCATGGGCGCATCGCGCTCTGCTACGTCGAGTGGGCGGCGGCCAGCCTCCAGTTCACCGTCATCAACTGGACGCTGATCAAGGACAAGGCCTCGGCCGACGCCTTCGCCGGCCGCCTCGCCGAGGCGCCCATGCAGTCGCACAGCCGCACCTCGATCTCGGGTGCCATCGACTACTCGATGGCGCTTTTCGGCAAGAACGAGTTCGAAGGCGAGCGCCAGGTCATCGACATCTCAGGTGACGGCCGCAACAACGACGGCCGACAGGCGCATCTCGCCCGCAACGACGCGGTGGCGCGCGGCATCACGATCAATGGGCTTCCGATCATCAACGACCGGCCGACCTTCGGCTTTCCGCCGGAGGCCAATCTCGACCGCTACTACGAGACGGACGTGATCGGCGGGCCCGGCGCGTTCCTGATTGTCGCCCGCAACTTCGAGCAGTTCGGCGAAGCGATCCTTTCCAAGCTGATCCGCGAGATCGCGCAGAGCAACGACGACCTCCGCTACTGACTATCACCCCGTTTCAAGGACAGACCATGACCACCCTCGCCAATCAGCGCGTCGCCTATCTCAACGGCCAGATCCTGCCGGAAAGCGAGGTCCGCGTGTCGTTCCGCGACCGCGGCTACAAGTATGGCGACGCCGTCTTCGACATGACCCGCACCTTCGGCCACAAGGTGTTCAAGCTGCAGGAGCACATCGACCGCTTCTACCGCTCGCTCCGCTACGTGCGCATCGATCCCGGCATGAGCCCGAAGGAGATGATCCAGAAGAGCGAGGAGGTGCTCGAGCGGAACATGCACCTGCTCGACAAGCACGACGACTACTGGTTGGGACAGCGCGTCAGCCGCGGCGTCGACAACGTCGCCGGCGAGACGCCGATCCAGACTGGCCCGACCGTGGTGATCGAATGCACGCCGCTGCCGCTCAAGGCGCGCGCCAGCTTCTATCGCGACGGCCTCGACGTGGTGGTGCCGTCGACCCGACGCGTCGCGCCCAGCATGCTGAGCCCGCGCGCCAAGACCCACAACTACCTCAACATGGTGATCGGCGAGCAGGAAGCGAAGGCGGTCAACCCCAACGCCTGGGCGGTGCTGCTCGATGAGAACGGCAACCTCGCCGAGGGCATCGGCTCAAACATCTTCATCGTCCGCGACGGCGTCGTATTCACGCCGTCGGAGCGCTACGTGCTGCCGGGCGTCAGCCGGCAGACGGCGATGGACCTGGCGAAGGACCTCGGCATCAAGCTGGTGGAAGGCGACATCGATCTGTTCGATGCCTACGTCGCGGACGAGTGCTTCATCACCTCGACCAGCTTCTGCATCTGTCCGGTGCGCTCGATCAACGGCAACCCGATGGCCGACAAGGCGATTCCGGGCCCGGTGACGAAGAAGTTGATGGATGCCTACGTCAAGTACGTGAACTACGACTGGGTTCAGCAGTACCTGCGCCACGCGTAAGCGGCGACTTGCCGGCCTTGGCGGAGCGGTGCTTCGCCAAGGCCTCGCCGTTGTCGGCCGCCCACGAGGCCAGCGCGTCGAGCGCGGGCTGAAGCGACACACCGGTCTCCGTCAGCCAATACTCGACCTTCGGTGGCACCGCGGCGTGGACGCGCCGGCCGACCACGCCGACCGACTCGAGCTCGCGCAGCTGCTTGGTCAGCTCCTTCTGCGTGATGTTGGCGATCGCGCGGCCGAGCTCGCTGAACCGCATCGGCTGCTTCGCCCGATAGAGGGTCAGGATGATCGGAACCGCCCACTTGTTGGCGATCAGATCGACCACGCAACCGATCAGGATGCGGCAGGTTTTCCCGTCATAGGCGTGCCTGTCCGAGTTCAGGTACGAGGCGCCGGCGGCGGCATCAATAGTTTCCATCTGGTAACTATGGCAGCAAAAGGTGCCTACTTGCAATTTGATACTATCGGGCTCCCTATGCGCCACCCGCTCGCCGCATCTCGCGGCCGGCCTCCAGGGAGATTTCCACCATGCCGAAGCTGACGCTGTATTTCGGGCCCGGCGCCTGTTCGCTCGTGCCTCACATCACGCTGGAGGAGGCTGGCGCCACCTTCGAGGCGAAGCCGATCTCGCTCCGCAAGGGCCATCAGCGGACACCTGAGTATCTGGCGATCAATCCCAAGTCGAAGGTCCCGGTGCTGATGATCGACGGCAAGCCGCTGACCGAGAACGTCGCGATCGCCTACTACCTGTCGCGGGCCTTCCCGGCGGCGAAGCTGCTGCCGATGGGCGACCTCGTCGCCGAGGCCGAGGCGATGTCGCTGCTCGCCTGGTGCAGCTCCGGCATCCATGTCCGCTTCGGTGCGCTCTTCGCCCCGCAGAAGATGTGCGACCTGCCCGACAGCGCCGACAACGTGAAGAAGCTCGCGGCCGAGGATTGCGCGAAGAACTTCGCCATGGTCGAGAAGATGCTGGCAGGGAAGGAGTGGATCCTCGGCCAGTGGTCGATCGTCGACGCCTACCTCTTCGTCTTCTGGCGCTGGGCTGGCTTCCTCAAGCTCGACCTCGCCGCGTACCCCAACTACGCCAAGCACGCCGAACGCATGTCGAAGCGCCCGAGCGTCGAGCGCGCGCTCGCCCGCGAGGCAGCGGCGCAGACCGAGCTCGACAAGGCTGCCTGAAAACGGAAGGGGCGGGTCTTTCGACCCGCCCCTTCGACGACTGTGATGCGAAACGCGTCAGACCTGCTGGATCGCCGACAGGCGCCAGTGGTCGCCGGGTCGACGGACGAAGGTCCAGACCTCCTCGATCTCGACCGGGCGGTTCTTGTCGCCCTCGACCACCTGACCGGTCGTCGTGTTGACCGTGTAGTCGCGGGCCGACCAGCCAAGGATCGCCGTCGCATAGTCGGTACCGTTCTCCGACCAAGCCTCGGTGCCTTCGCCCTTCGTCAAGGTCACATCCTCGACCTTGTTGGCGAGGCCCTTGCCCTTGAGCTCCGCGAGCTGGCCCGCGAAGTAAGCGGACATTTCCTCGGTCAGGAGCGGCTTAAGCGCTTCGACGTCGTTCCGACCCCAAGCCGTCTGGATGTCGACGAGCAGGCGGCCGAAAGCCTCCTGGTCGGTCGCGCCGATGTTGATGTCGGAACTGGGTGCGCTGCCGAAGCCAGCGCCCAGACCGCCACCGGGACCGCCGCGAAGCCCAGTCAGATCGACCGGACCACGCTGGAGCGCCTCCGGCGCCATCCGCGCCTCGCTGCGGCGGCGGAAGAAGGTGAAGGCGAGGAAGCCGATACCGCCGATCACCAGCCACGGCAGCAGGCTGCCGATCATCGAGCCGGTCGGCGACGCCTCTGGCGCCTGCGCCGCCTGCGCGGCGTTGTGACTGCCGAACAGCATGTTGCCGATGAACGAGCCGGCTAGGCCGGCCATGATGCCGGTCATCAGCGGGCTGCCCATGCCGAAGGACGGGCGCTGCTGGAAGCCGCCCGGCGCGGCCGGCTGCGGCGCGGTCTGCTGCTGGGCGAGCGGCCGCTGCTGCTGCGGGGCGGTGGTTGAGCGCTCGATCGTACGGCCGGCGCCCGAAGAATCGAAGGTGCGCGAGCCGCGGCTGCCCTGGCTCGTGCGGCTGCCGGCGGCAGCGTCGGCCAGTGTCGGCGTCAGGACCAGGAGCCCGGCGACGAGGGCCGTCGCCACGAGGCCGCCCTTCTTGAAACGCATATTTAACCTCCCTTGAGAAACCTGCCCCAGTATGTAGTGGTTATGCCGTGGATATTCCAGCCCGTCCCCTCGACCGTCGAGGCCGGCTTGGCTATAACCCGGCCGGGTACCTCTGGGGGGCGTAGATGGCTCGTCTTGCAACGGTTTTCGGCGGTTCCGGCTTCGTCGGGCGCTATGTGGTCCGACAGCTCGCGCGCGACGGCTGGCGGGTCAACGTCGCGGTCCGGGACGCCGAATACGCCAAGTTCCTGAAGCCGATGGGCGATGTCGGCCAGATCACTCCCATGGCCATCTCGATCCGCGACAAGGCAGCCGTCGCCGCCGCGGTCTCTGGTGCCGAGGCCGTCATCAACCTGGTCGGAGTCCTCTACGAGTCCGGCGCCCAGAACTTCGAGGCGATCCACCACCAGGGCGCCAAGACGATCGCGGAAGCGGCCGCGGCGGCCGGGGTCGCCCGCCTGATCCATGTCAGCGCCATCGGCGCCGATGCGGGCTCCCCCTCGCTCTATGCCCGAACCAAGGCCGCCGGCGAGGCCGCCATCCGCACCGCCTTCCCCGGCGCCACGATCTTCCGCCCGAGCCTCGTGATCGGCCCTGAGGACAGTTTCTTCAACCGCTTCGCCGGGCTCGCCCGCGTGATGCCGGCGCTGCCCCTTTTCGGCGGCGGCAAGACGCGTTTTCAGCCGGTCTATGTCGGCGACGTCGCCGACGCGATCGTGCGCGCGGTCGACGACGCCAGGACTGCCGGCCAGACCTACGAGCTCGGCGGCCCGACGATCTACACCTTCCGCCAGCTGATGGAGCTGATGCTGAAGGAGATCCGTCGGAAGCGCTGCCTGGTCAGCATCCCCTTCCCGATCGCGCGCCTCGAAGCGCGCTTCCTGCAGGTGCTGCCCGTCCCGCCGCTCACCGTCGACCAGGTCCGCCTGCTCGAGCGTGACAACATCGCGGCCCAGGGCGTGCCCGGCCTGGTCGAGCTCGGCATACGGCCGACCCCGGTCGAGACCGTGATCCCGTCCTACCTCGACCGCTTCCGTCCGGGTGGCCGCTTCTCCGCGGCGGCGTAACGGAATGAGCCGTCGCGTGGAGCACAACGTCGAGCGTGTCATCCTCAACAGCCGCTGGCTGCTGACGCCCTTCTATCTCGGCCTGATTCTCGTCGTCGTGGCGCTCGGCATCACTTTCTTCCGCGAGCTCTGGCACCTCCTCCACATCGTCTTCAGCGCCGGCGAAGCCGAGGTCGTGCTGCTGGTGCTGTCGCTCGTCGACGTGGTGCTGGTCGCCAACCTGATCATCATGGTGATGATCAGCGGCTACGAGAACTTCGTCTCCGATATCTCGATCGGCGAGAACGAGGAGGCGCCCGACTGGCTCGGAAAGATCGACGCCGGAAACCTGAAGGTGAAGGTGGCGGCGGCGATCGTCGCGATCTCCTCGATCCACCTGCTGCGCGCCTTCCTCAACATCAACGAGCTTTCCGAAAGCAAGATCATCCTGCTGATGGTCATGCATCTGGTTTTCGTGTTCTCGGCGCTGCTGCTCGCATACCTCGACAAGATCTCCAGCCACGCGCCGAAGAAGCACTAGGCGAAGAGCGCAACCGCGAAGATGCCGAGCGCGAGGCCGGGGCCGAACGGGATCCGGCCGGCGAGACCCGGGCCGCGCCCGATCAGCTGCGCGATCCCGACCGCAGCCAGCGTCGCCAGCGCGCCCACCAGCAGCGCCGGACCGACGCCGGCCGGACCGATCCAGGCGCCGCCGGCGGCCATCAGCTTGACGTCGCCCAGGCCCAGGCCTTCGCGGCCACGCAGCCGGCCATGAAGGAAACGGACGAGCCACAAAAGCCCGCCGCCGAACGCCGCGCCCGCCGCCGCGTCCGGAACGTCGCCGACTAGCCAGGCGAGCAGAAGGCCCAAGGGCAGGAGCGGGAGCACCAGGCCGTCGGGGAGCAGCCGGCGCCTCAAATCGACGACCACGAGTGCCACGAGGATCGCGCCGAGAAGCGCGTGGCCGAGAACGAGGGGCCAGGGTCCTCCGACCCCGACGGCGAGCAGGAACGTCGCGATCGATCCGGCCTCGATCACCGCATAGTCCGCCGGCACCGATGCACCGCAATGCCGGCAGCGGCCGCCGAGCGCGAGCCAGGACAGGACGGGGACCAGATCGCGCGCGCCCAATGTCCGGCGGCATGCCGGACAGATCGAACGGCCGGTCCAGAAGGACGTCTCGCAATAGGTGCTCTCGTCGTCGAGCGCCGCACCGAGTCGGGCCTGGGCCGCGCCGAGGAAGCTGCCGACCGCGGCGAAGCCGGCGATGCCGGCAGCGATCAGCACCGGATCGGAGGGAAATGGCTGAAGCCAGAGCATTACGCCGGACGATGCCCGGGGGTCCTGCCGGGCGCAACGGTTGACAGGCCACCGCCCCTCAAGTAGCGGGAAGCCGAGCATGATCCATCCCGTGATCCTGTCCGGCGGCACCGGCAGCCGTCTTTGGCCGATGTCGCGCGCGCTGTTCCCCAAGCAGCTGCAGCCGTTGGTCGGTCTCAACAGCCTTCTGCAGGATACGGCGCTCCGTGTCGCCGATCCGACGCGCTTCAACGCGCCCCTCGTCGTCTGCAATGCCGAGCATCGCTTCGTCGTCGCCGAGCAGCTGCGGCAGGTCGGGCGGCCCGCCGCCGCGATCCTGCTTGAGCCGATGGCGCGGAATACGGCGCCCGCGATCGCCGCCGCCGCCGAGGTGCTTCTCGCCCGCGACCCTGACGCCGTGATGCTGGTGCTGCCTTCCGACCACGCGATGATCCGCCCCGAGCCTTGGCTGGCGGGCGTCTTCGCAGCCGAGGCGGCGGCGAGATCCGGGTCCATCGTCACCTTCGGCATCCGGCCGGCCCGTGCCGAGACCGGCTATGGTTACATCCACGCCGGCATGGCGGTCGCCGGCAGCGGCCCCTGCCGACGCATCGAGGCTTTCATCGAGAAGCCCGACCAGGCCACCGCCGACCGGCTCGTCGCCGACGGACGGCACTACTGGAACGCCGGCATCTTCCTCGTGTCTGCCCGAACCTACCTTGACGAGCTCAAGCGCCACGAGCCCAAGATCGCAGAGGCCGCGGCGGCGGCAGTCAGCCGAGGGCGTCGCGATCTCGATTTCCTGAGGCTCGACCCGGACGCCTTCTCCGGCGCGCCGTCCCGCTCGATAGACTACGCGGTGATGGAGCACACCGATCGCGGCGTCGTCGTCGCCGTCGATCCAGGCTGGAGCGACGTCGGATCCTGGCGGGCGCTGCATGAGATCACACCCGGGGACGAAAACGGCAACGTTCTCATCGGCGACGTCCGTGCCGCCGGCACGACCAATTCCTACCTGCGTTCCAACGGCCGCCTGCTCGTCACCGTCGGCGTCGACGATCTCGTCGTCGTCGCCGATCCCGACGCCGTGCTGGTCGCCCGACGCGACCGGGCGCAGGAGGTCAAGGCGGTGGTCGAAGCGCTCGCCGCCGCCGGCCGTGCCGAAGCGACCTCGCCGGCCATCGTCTATCGGCCTTGGGGGCACTACCGGAACATCGACTCCGGCGCCGGTTTCCAGGTGAAGCGCATCGTCGTGAATCCAGGCGGCCGTCTCTCGCTCCAGCGCCACACCCGGCGGGCCGAGCATTGGGTCGTCGTCGCAGGGACGGCCGAGGTGACGGTCGGCGCCGAGACCAAGCGCCTCGGGCCGACCGAATCGGTCGTCGTTCCTGCCGGCGCCGCCCATCGCCTGGCAAATCCTGGCAAGGAAGACCTGCACCTCATCGAGGTCCAGTCGGGCTCCTATGTCGGCGAGGACGACATCGAGCGGCTGGACGATGCCTACGGAAGGGCGTAAGCCGTTGGCATCATGGACGAACCGCACGGAAAGACGGGACCCGGCCCGATGACGGCGGCATTGCCCCAGCCTGAGCGGTTGTACCGGGCGATCGCCTTCGCGACGCCGGAACGGCTGTCCGAGCTATCCGCCTGGGTCGAGCACACGCCGTTCGCGATGTGGATCGTCGACGCGGTCCGGCCGGGCGTGCTGGTCGAGCTCGGCTCCCATGCCGGCGTGTCTTATTGCGCCTTTGCCCAGGCGGTGAAGCAGCTCGGTCTTTCGACCTCGTGTTACGCGGTCGACACTTGGAAGGGAGACGAGCACACCAACAAGTCGGAAGCCGCCTACGCCGGCAACGTCTACGACGATCTGCGCTCGCATCACGACCCGCGCTACGGCAGTTTCTCGACGCTGGTCCGCTCGACCTTCGAGGACGCGGTCGGCGGGTTCGCCGACGGCTCGATCGATCTGCTGCACATCGACGGCTATCACACCTACGAGGCGGTCCGCGGCGATTTCGAAACCTGGTTCCCGAAGCTGAGCCGCCGAGCCGTCGTGCTGTTCCACGACATCAACGAGCGCGGCGGCACCTTCGGCGCCTGGCGCTTTTGGGACGAGGTCAAGGGACGCTATCCCTCGTTCGACTTCCTCCACGGGCACGGCCTCGGCGTGCTCGCGGTCGGGCCGGAGCAGCCGGAGCAGATCCGCTGGCTGACGAGCCTGGACGAAGGCTCGATCGCGATCGTGCGCGATTTCTTTGCTGGCCGCGGCCGCTCCATCCAGCGCGAGATCGATCTCGACCTCAGCGAGCGCCACTGGAAAGCGGCCGAGATCCACGCCGAGAACATGACGAAGGCGCATGACGCGGCGCAGAGCGAGCTGGCGAAGGTGCGGGAGACAGCCAGGCTCGAGCTGTCCGACGCGCTGACCAGGCTGCACGAGGCCAATCTTCAGACGCAGAAGGAGCACGAGCACGCGACCTGGCGTCAGGGGGTTATCGACGAGGCCCATCGGCGCATCGACCTGCTGCAGGCCGAGATCGCATCGAAAGCGCAGCAGATCGGCGGCCTACAGAACAGCGAGGCCCAGCTTCGCCACCAGCTGCAGACGACGACGAGCGCCATGACCGCTCAGGTCCGCACGCTCGAGGATCGCGTCAGGGGATTTGAAACCTCGACGTCCTGGCGCCTGACCAAGCCCATCCGTTTCCTCGGTCGCTCGCTCGGCCGTGTTCGCCGGATCCTGAGGTCGACGAACCACAAGCTCGATCTGGCCCGCTCGGCACCGATCGAGGTCACCGACACGCCCGCGGGCCATGCCGACTGGTACGAGGTCGCCTCCTCGCGCGGCCGCATGCCGACGCGCTGGGTTTCCTTCAGCTTCGACGGTCCCGCCTATGACGGCGCGGTGTTTCTCACGCTTTATGTCGATCATGGCGGCGGGCGTTGGCAGCCCTTCGGCCTGCCGCCGATCCGCGGCCGGCTGCAAGGCCACCTGATACGGCTTCCCGACAACGTCGCCGCCCTCAAGCTGATGGTGCAGGGATCGCACGCGGCGCTCGGCGGACCGCCCGAGATCCGCATCCGTGAGATCGGCCAGGCGGAGCTCGCGACCAATCTCTTGTGGCGCCAGCGGGCGCGCTTTC
>CAZZLX010000067.1:0-11728 GCA_964655235.1 uncultured Rhizobium sp. | reverse complement strand
TCGACCATCACCCGACGTGGAAGCACGTCGCCTGCCCGTCATGCGACAAGCCGGCCCGGCGCGAGACCGACACCTTCGATACGTTCTTCGAGAGCTCGTGGTACTTCGCGCGCTTCTGCGACGCGCAGAACGCGCAGGAAGCTTTCTCGCGCCACTCGGTCGACTACTGGATGCCGGTCGACCAGTACATCGGCGGCGTCGAGCACGCGGTGCTGCACCTTCTGTATTCGCGCTTCTTCATGCGCGCGCTGAAGCATTGCGGCTACATCGGCGTCGACGAGCCCTTCGCCGGCCTGATGACGCAGGGCATGGTCTGCCACCAGACCTTCCGCGACAAGGACGGCAAGTGGATCCAGCCCGACCAGGTACGCAAGGAAGGGGACGGCTGGGTCAGGCTCGACGACGGCAGCCCGGTCACCGCCGGCCGCTCGGAGAAGATGTCGAAGTCGAAGAAGAACGTCGTCGACCCCGAGCACATCATCAACACCTACGGCGCCGACACCGCGCGCCTGTTCGTGCTGTCTGACTCGCCGCCCGAGCGCGACCTCGAATGGACCGAGGCCGGCATCGACGGCGCGTGGCGCTATGCGCAGCGCCTCTTCCGCTCGATCGCCGAGCCGGAGCGCGCGCTGGCGGCGAAGGGCACGCGGCGGCCGGCGGAGCTGGGTGCGGCCGCGGCCGAGGTCGAGCGCCGGATCCACAAGACGATCCATTTCGTCAGCGACGACCTGGAGAAGTTCCACTTCAATCGCGCGGTGGCGCGCATCCGCGAACTCTCGAACGCGCTCGACGATCTCGGCGGCGACGGCGCCGATGCGGCCTGGGTCCGCCGCTTCGGGTGGGAGACGCTGGTCACGCTGATCGGGCCGATGATGCCGCATCTGGCGGAGACGCTGTGGGAGGCGCTCGGCCATACGGAGATGCTGGTCGACCAGGCATGGCCTGCGGCCGACCCGCGCCTGATCGTCGACGACACGGTGACCATCGCGGTGCAGATCAACGGCAAGCTGCGTGGCACGATCGAGCTCAAGCGCGACGCCGACAAGAAGGACGCCGAGCAGGCGGCACTCGCGCAGAGCGACGTCGCCAAGTACATCGCAGGCCAGACGCCGAAGAAGGTGATCGTCGTCCCCAACCGCATCGTCAACGTTGTGCTCTGAGGTGGGTCGCGTGCGGAGTGCTCTTGTCGTAGGCCTCTTCCGCAATGCGGAGGAGGGGACCCGAAGCACACTGCGCGCGGCCGCCCTTCTTCTCTCCTTCTTCTTTCTCTCCGCCTGCGGCTTCCAGCCGATGTACGGCGCGCCGCGCGGCGAGCCGAACGCGGCGGTCGCCGGCATGGCGGAGACGCGGATCGCGCTGATCCCCGATCGCGCCGGGCAGGAGCTGCGCAACAACCTGCTCGACCGCATGACGCCGTACGGCCAGCCGGCGAAGCCGCGCTACGAGCTGCAGGTGTCGCTCGGCGAGCGTCTCGACCGCCTCGGCATCGCGCGCGACGACACCGCGACCTACGGGCGGATCACGCTGACCGCTAACTTCACGCTGCGCGAGATCGAGAGCGGGCGCATCGTGCATACGGGCCAGAGCCGCTGGAGCAACGGCTTCACGATGGTGTCGTCCCACTTCGCCAACCTGACCTCGGAGCAGGCGGCGCGCTCGCGCGGCCTGCAGGAAGTCGGCGAGGACATCCGCCAGAAGCTCGGCCTCTACTTCACGAAGCCCGCGACGTGAAGATCGCCGACCGTTCGGTCGACGGTTTTCTCAAGCGTCCCGATGCCGCGATACGCGCGGTTCTCTTCCACGGCGCCGATCTCGGCCTGATGCGCGAACGCGCGGCGCAGCTCGCGAAGACCGTCGTCGCCGACCTCTCCGATCCGTTCCGCGTCGTCGAGCTCGCGGCGAAAGTCGTGCGCGAGGATCCGGCGCGGCTCGCCGACGAGGCCGCCGCGATCGCGTTCACCGGCGGCCGTAAGATCGTGTGGGTCAAGGACGCCGGCGACGGCGTCGCCGAGCCGATGCGCGCCCTGTTGGAGCAGCCCGGTTGGGATGCGCTCGTGATCGTCGAGGGGCCAGAGCTCGCGAGCAGGTCGAAGCTGGTCGAGCTCTTCGCCGACGAGGACGGGGCGGCCGCGATTGCATGCTATCCCGATCGCGAGGCGGCGATCGAGCGCGTGGTCGACGAGACCTTGGCGAAGCACGGGCTCGACATCGCCCCCGACGCGCTGGCGTTCCTGTCGGAGCATCTCGGCGGCGATCGCGCGGTCACGCGCGCGGAGGCAGAGAAGCTCGCGCTTTACTGCGCCGGCCAAAAGACGGTGACGAAGGCTGATGCGATGGCGGCGATCAGCGACTCCGCCGCGGTCGGCTTCGATGACGCCATTTCCGGAGCCTTTGAAGGCGACCTGGTCCGCATGTCGCGGGCCCTCGGCCGGCTCCAAGGAGAAGGGGTCGCGCCGGTCGCGGTGTTGATCACTGCACAGAAGCATGCCCAGCGCCTGCAGATGGTGGTCTCGGCCGTCGCCGCCGGAAGCCCGCCCGCCTCGGTGATTCGCGGGCTCCGCCCGCCTGTCTTCTTCGAAGCCGCGGCGAGCATGGAGCGTCAGGCTAAGCGCTGGAGTCCAAGCCAGATCGGGCGGGCGCTGGCCCTGCTGACGGAGGCCGATCTCAGGTGCCGGAGCACCGGATCGCCGGCGCAAGCGATTCTTGGCCAAGCCCTCCAGGCGATAAGCGGCCTCGCCAGGAGGCCGTAGGGCGCTTTTGACCCTTACTTTGGGGTATCAGGGCACCAATTTTATCCCCAAGGGTGGCGGCCTCGTGAGGCCGATTGGCGGGGTGACGAGCTTTTGCCTTGATTTTATTGGGTTTTCGCTCGGACCATCGTTATATCAACTCGATAGTAAGTGAAATCAACGATATAGCTGGTTAAACTCCGCCTCTCGATCAGTTTCCGGGGCTACCCCCATGCGTGATCCGGGACAGCAAACCGTCCAGCTGATCCAGGCTGGTGTAATAGACGGTGAGCGCGCCTCTGGACCCGTCGAACGTCACCTTGACCCGCATCCCGAGCAGGGTCTCCAGGTCACGTTGGAGAGCCGCGGTATTGGGATCCGTTTTTTCCGGTTCAGTGGCGGTAGGGCTGCCTGTCTTTTCGGTAGTGACGAGCCGTTCGACCTCGCGGACGGTAAGACCCTTCGCGACGATCTTGGCGGCCAGGTCCTCGGCATCGTCGCGCCCAACCAGGGCGCGGGCGTGTCCAGCGCTGAGTTGACCGGTCTCTACCAGCTTTTGGACGGGATCCGGCAGCGTAAGTAGTCGCATCAAGTTGGCAACGTGGCTTCGCGACTTACCGACGACCTTCGCAAGATCCTCCTGGGTATGTCCGAATTCGTCGACCAAGCGGCGGTAGCCTTCCGCTTCTTCGACGGCATTCAGATCCTGGCGCTGGATGTTCTCGACGAGGGCGACCTCGAGCGCGTCGCGGTCGGGTAGGTCCTTAATGACGATCGGTACTTCGTGCAGCTGCGCCAGTTGGGCAGCCCGCCAGCGGCGCTCGCCGGCGATGATCTCATATGCGTTCGACGATTCCGGATGTCGTCGTACCAGGATCGGCTGGAGTATGCCCTGGGCCTTGATCGATTCGACCAGGGTGGAGAGCGCCTCCTCATCGAAGTGCTTCCGGGGCTGGAAGCGCCCCGGGTAGATCTGGTCGATCGGCACGCTCTTGGCGGCCCGCGCCTTGTCGAGCTCGGCATAGTCCTGGGACTCTTCGCCGAAGAGCTGGCCTAGTCCCCGGCCGAGGCCACGGCGACGCCCACCCGCGCCTTCCTGTTCCTCGATCACGCCGCGATCCGCTCGCGCTTGATGACCTCGCCGGCCAGGTGCAGATACGCCTGGGAGCCGGGACACTTCATGTCATAGACCAGCACCGGCTTGCCGTGCGACGGCGCTTCGGAAACGCGGACGTTCCGCGGGATCACGGTCTCGTAGACCTTCTCGCCAAGATGGCCGCGGACGTCGGCGGCCACCATGTCCGAGAGGTTGTTGCGTTTGTCGTACATGGTCAGCACCACGCCCTGGATCTCGAGCCGCGGATTGAGGGCTCGCTTGATCCGCTCGATCGTCTTCATCAGGTGGCTGAGGCCTTCCAATGCATAGAACTCGCACTGGAGCGGCACGAGGACCGCGTCCGAAGCGACCAGCGCGTTCAGCGTGAGGAGGCCCAGGGACGGGGGGCAGTCGATCAGGATGTAGTCCACGCCATGGGCGTCATGGAGCACGTCGGACAGCTTGAATTCACGGCGGCCCTGCTCGACCAGCTCGATCTCGGCGCCGGAGAGGTCCACGGAAGCGGGGACGATCGAGAGCCGCGGAATCACGGTCGGCTGCACCGCCTTCATGACCGGCAGCCCTTCGCACAGGACCGCATAGGTATCCCGCTCCCGCGCGGTCCGGGCAATACCGAGCCCCGTCGAGGCATTCCCCTGCGGGTCGAGGTCAACGATCAGCACCTTCTTGTCGCACGCCGCGAGCGCGGTCGCGAGATTGATGGTGGTAGTCGTCTTTCCTACCCCGCCTTTCTGATTGGCGACGGCAATGATGCGCGGCCGGCTGGACGTACCGATCGGCAGCTCGATCATATCGGTCATTTTTTGCGCTCCACCCTGGTCAGCCTGAGGATTACGCTCGTAGGACTGGTCCGACTTGCGAGGCGTTCCACGGTCATATTCCACCCTTTGGATGCCTCCGTCAATTCCTGATCGACGGTTTCGCCCTTCGGGAAGAGGATTACCGTATCGGAATCGACGAAGGCCTCCACAAGGTCGAGGAGCTTGGGGAGGGATGCCAGGGCGCGAGCGGTCAGACTTGAGGCTTTCCAGGGGGTCAATTTCTCGATCCGGGCCTCATGTATCGTCATACCGAGGCCGAGCTGGCGGTCGATCTCTCGGAGGAAGGCACATTTTCGGCTGTCCGACTCCACCAGATGGACATCCCGGGCGCCCATGGAAGCGAGAACGGCGCCGGGAAAGCCGGCGCCGCTGCCAAAATCGACCAGGCCGGGCTTTTCCGATAGCAGCGGATAGAGTTGCGCCGAGTCCAGGAAGTGACGCTCCCATATATCTGCGGCGGTGGACTTGCCGATCAGGTTCACCGCCCGCTGCCACTTGATCAGAAGTGCGGCGTAGAGGCGGAGCCGGTCGAGTGTTTCACGTGAAACACCGGTCGCGGAACCGAATTCCTCGGGCGTCATGCCTTCGCGTGGCGCAGAAGCGCGACGATGGCGGCCGGCGTGACTCCCGAGAGCCGCGAGGCGGCCCCGATCGTGGCTGGACGGACGGCCTTCAGGATGGTCCGGACCTCGTTGGAGAGCCCGCCGACCGAATCCACGTCGAGATTCTCCGGGAGAATCAGGGATTCGTCTCGCCGAAAGGCCTCGATGTCGCTTTCCTGGCGCTGGAGATAGCCGGCATAGCGGCCGTCGATCTCCAGCTGCGCCCGGATAGGAGCCGCGACTCCCTCAATTTCCGGCCAGATGGCCGCAAGACGGTCAACAGTGACCTCGGGGAACGACAAAAGGGCGAAGGCGGAGCGGACCTGGCCGTCCTGGGTGACCGCAATTCCCTGTTTCGCGAGCGAATTGGGGCTTGCGGTCAGGCGATCGAGCAAGGCCCGGCCTTCCGCGAGCGCCGTGGACTTCGCGGCGAAGGATGTTTCACGTGAAACACCAACGCACCCGACTGCTTGGCCGCGTCGGGTGAGGCGGAGGTCGGCATTATCGGCGCGGAGGCTGAGGCGATATTCAGCCCGCGACGTGAACATCCGATAGGGCTCGGTGACGCCGCGCCCAACCAGATCGTCGACCATGACCCCGATATAGGCTTCGGCGCGGTCGAGGGTGAACCGGGTCGGGCCGCCACCGGCAACGAGGGCGGCATTAATTCCGGCCAGCAATCCCTGGCCTGCGGCCTCCTCGTAGCCGGTCGTCCCGTTGATCTGACCCGCTAGGAAAAGCCCTGAAATTCTTCGCGTTTCCAGGGTAGGCCGCAGTTCGCGCGGGTCGACATGGTCGTATTCGATGGCGTAGCCGGCCTGGAGGATCCGTGCCTTCTCGAGCCCGGGGATGGTCCGGACGAGTTCCGCTTGGACATCCTTCGGAAGGGACGTCGAGATCCCGTTCGGGTAGACCGTCGGATCGTCCAACCCCTCGGGCTCGAGGAAGATCTGATGGCGCTCGCGACTGCCGAAGCGGACCACCTTGTCCTCTATCGAGGGGCAGTAGCGGGGGCCGACGCTCTCGATCTGGCCGGAGTACATCGGTGCCCGGGACAGGTTGGCCCGGATCAGGGCGTGCGTCGCCGGCGTGGTGGAGGTGATGTGACAGGGGATCTGCGGCGTCGTGATCCGTTCCGTCAGGGTCGAAAACGGCTCCGGCGGATCGTCGCCATGCTGAATCTCGAGCGAGGCCCAGTCGATGGTCCGGCCGTCGAGACGAGGCGGGGTCCCAGTTTTGAGGCGGCCAAGCGAAAACCCTAGGCGTCTCAGGGCCGCAGACAGGCCGATCGACGGCGGTTCGCCGATCCGGCCAGCGGATTCCTGGGTCTCTCCCCGGTGGATCAGACCTCGAAGGAAGGTCCCGGTGGTGACCACGACGGCGCCGGCACGAATCTCCCGGCCATCGCCAAGACGGACACCGAGGATCCGATCGCCTTCGGACAAGAGATCCTCGACGGTCCCTTCGACGATCTCGAGATTGGCCTGTTCGGCCAGAAGAGCCTGGACCGCTTCCCGATAGAGGCGACGATCCGCCTGGGCCCGGGGACCCCGGACCGCCGGTCCCTTGCTCCGGTTCAGGACCCGGAATTGGATGCCACCACGATCGGCCGCGCGGCCCATGATGCCGTCCAGAGCATCGATCTCACGGACCAGGTGACCCTTGCCAAGCCCGCCGATCGCGGGGTTGCAGGACATCGCGCCGATCGTGTCGGCCCGGTGGGTTACCAGGGCTGACCGGGCTCCCATTCGGGCTGCCGCGGCCGCCGCCTCGGTCCCGGCATGCCCTCCGCCTATGACGACGACGTCGAAATGCATGGTCCCATTTTACCTGCCGCATGTTTCACGTGAAACACCGGCGTCACTTCCCGATGCAGAAAGTCCTGAACAAAGCGTCGAGTACATCCTCAACGTCGATCCGCCCCGTGATCCGGCTAAGCGATTGACTTGCAATACGTAATTGCTCCGCTCGCAGTTCTGCTTCAGTCTCCATTAAAGATCGATCTATCGAAACGATAGATGACTGGAGTGCCTCACGGTGACGGGATCGGGTAAGCGCAGGAGCCTCCGAGAGCCCCGCCAGCTCCTGGGCAGCGACGGTCACTTCGGCCACCAGACGATCCAATCCCTCACCCGACGTTACCGAGACGGGAAGGACCGGGCGCCCGTCCAGGAACGGGGGTGTCGGCGCCAGGTCGACCTTGTTCCCGACCACCAGGAGAGCCGGGTGGACCCCGGTAGTCATCGATCGTACCTCCGGCCGATAGACGGAGGACCAGTCGTCCGCCGGCGCGACCAGGACCCGGAGGTCGGCCTCCCTGGCCCACGCGGTTCCGCGCCGGACCCCCTCCGCCTCGACCAGGTCGGTCGCCTCCCTGAGTCCGGCCGTGTCCGCAACCACGGCGGGAATACCGCCGAGATCCAGATGCACTTCGATCACGTCCCGGGTGGTCCCGGCAATGGCCGAGACGATCGCCGCTTCCCGTCGGGCCAGGACGTTCAGCAGACTCGACTTGCCAGCGTTCGGAGGGCCGATGATGGCGATCCGAACGCCCTCGCGAAGGCGCTCTCCAGCGCCTTGTTCGCCCAAAAAGGCCGATATATCGTCCCGCAACAACAACAGCTCAGAACGGGCCCGCGCCTCGACCCCATCCGGTAGATCCTCATCGGAAAAGTCGAGGGTCGCCTCAACCAGGGCCATCGCCGCGACCAGACGCGCGCGCCACCCCTCCACCTTCTCACCGAACCCGCCTGCGAGCTGCCGCAGGGCCTGCTTACGCTGGGCCGCGGTCTCCGCATCAGTCAGGTCGGCGATGGCCTCGGCCTGGGTCAGGTCGAGCTTGTGGTTGTGAAAGGCGCGGCGGGTGAATTCGCCGGGGTCGGCCGCACGGAGCCCCGATCGCCCCAGGGCCTCCGCCGCCGCGGCGACCGTCGCCCGCCCGCCATGGAGCTGCAACTCGGCCACGTCCTCGCCCGTATAGCTGAAGGGGGCGGGAAACCAGAGAAGAAGGCCCCGGTCGATCACCTCTGTGAACGACCCGTCGGGTCCCGGTCCCTTAAATTCGGCCAAGGTCGCGACCCGAGGCTCGGGCAGACCGCCGGCGATCGCCTCGACCGCAGCCCGCACGCCGGCCCCCGACATCCGGATCACCGCCAAGGCGGACCGGCCAGGCGGGGTCGCAAGCGCGTAGATGCCGGGCTGTTGGGGAAGGGGCTTTCCCTTATGATCGCCGCTACTCAGGGGGAGCGTCCTTGAACCGTCTCGACCAAGCGACCAGTCCCTACCTGCTACAGCACAAGGACAACCCCGTCCATTGGACGACCTGGGGACCGGAGGCGTTCGCCGAGGCGAAGCGCCGCCGGGTGCCGGTGCTGCTCTCGGTCGGGTACGCCGCCTGCCACTGGTGCCACGTGATGGCGCACGAGTCCTTCGAGGACCCCGCGACCGCGGCCGTCATGAACGAGCTCTTCGTCAACATCAAGGTCGACCGCGAGGAGCGGCCCGACGTCGACACGATCTACCAGTCGGCGCTGGCGCTGCTCGGCGAGTCCGGCGGCTGGCCACTGACCATGTTCCTCACCCCCGACGGCGAGCCGTTCTGGGGCGGGACCTATTTCCCGCCGACGGCCCGCTATGGGCGGCCGGGATTCATCGACGTGCTCAAAAGCGTGCACGGCACCTATCTCCGCCAGCCCGACACGGTGGCGAAGAACGTCGGCGCCTTGAAAGAGGCGCTGGGCAAGCTCTCGGCGTCGCGTGCCGCCGGCATGCCGAGCCTGGACGATCTCGACAAGGTCGCACGCTCGCTCGCCCGCAACGTCGATCCGTTCTTCGGCGGCTTCGGCGCGGCGCCGAAGTTTCCCAACGTGCCCGGCTTCCTCACGCTCTGGCGCGCTTGGATCAGGACCGGGCTCCAGCCCTTCCTCGAGGCGGTGACGGTGACGCTGACCCGCATGTGCCAGGGCGGCATCTACGACCATCTCGGCGGCGGCTTCGCGCGCTACTCGGTCGACGAGGAGTGGCTGGTCCCGCATTTCGAGAAGATGCTCTACGACAACGCCGAGCTGATCGATCTCCTGACCTTGGCCTGGCAGGACGTGAAGACGCCGCTCTACCAGCATCGCGTCGAGGAGACGGTCGGCTGGCTGTTCAACGAGATGACCGTCGGCGACGGCGGCTTCGCCTCCTCGCTCGACGCGGACAGCGAGGGCGAAGAGGGGCGCTTCTACGTCTGGACCGAGAAGGAGATCGACGAGGTCCTGGGCGAGGCGAGTGCTGCCTTCAAGCGGGCCTACGACGTGACACCTCTCGGCAACTGGGAGCACGCGACGATCCTCAACCGGTCGCGCTCGCCGGACCTGCTGTCGCCGGACGAGGAGGGGCTGCTCGGCCGGGCGCGCGCGAAGCTGCTCGAGGTCCGCGCCGGCCGCGTGCGTCCCGGCTTCGACGACAAGACGCTCGCCGACTGGAACGGTCTCATGATCGCGGCGCTGGCCAATGCCGCGCTCGCCTTCCAGCGCCCCGACTGGCTCGAGAAGGCGCGCGCCGCTTTCGTCTATATAGAGCGCGTGCATGGGGACAAAAATAAAGGTGGGGGCGACCGCCTCCTGCACAGCGCGCGCGAAGGCAAGGCGCAGCATGCGGGGTTGCTCGACGATTACGCGCAGATGACCCGCGCCGCGCTCGCGCTCCATGAAGCGAGCGGCGAAAGCATCTATCTGGAGAAGGCTCGCGCCTGGTCGAAGGTGCTCGACCGCCATTTCTGGGATGCGCAGAACGGCGGCTACTTCCTGACGCCCGACGACGGCGAGACGCTGATCGTCCGCACGCGCAACGCACACGACAACGCGACGCCGTCGGGCAACGGCACCCAGGCCGCGAACCTCGCGCGCCTCTGGTTCCTGACCGGCGAGGCGGCCTATCGCGACCGCGCCGAGGCGGTGATCGGCGCCTTCTCCGGCGACATCAGCCGCAGCGCGATGGCGTTCTCGACATTGCTCAATGCCGCCGAGCTCCTGCTCTCGGGGCAACAGGTGGTGATCGTCGGCGACCGCGCCGCGCACGACACCAAGGCGCTGCTCGATGCGGTCACGTCCCTCAGCCTGCCGAACCGCGTGCTGCAGATCATCGCCCCCGGCGAGGCGCTGCCCTCGAACCATCCGGCCCACGGCAAGGGACAGGTAGAAGGCAAGGCCACGCTCTATGTCTGCCAGAACATGAGCTGCTCGCTTCCTGTCACCGAGGCGGCCCAGGTGCCGCCGCTGCTGCTGCCGCGCTGATGCCCAGCCTCACCGTCAAGAGCCCGCTCGGGCCGCTGCTGGTGACGGAAGAGGATGGCGCGATCACGGAAATCACCTGGGCCGAGGAAGGCGCCGAGCACAGCCTGGACGAGACGCCGGTGCTCCTCGATGCGCGCCGACAGCTCGACGAGTACTTCGCCGGCGAACGCTCGGTGTTCGACCTGCCGCTCGCGCCCGCCGGCACCGAGTTCGAGAAGAAGGTCTGGGACCAGCTGCTCACCATTCCCTATGGCGAGGTCAAGCAGTACGGCGACGTCGCGCGCGCGATCGGCGGCATCGCACGCGCCGTCGGTGGCGCCTGCGGCTCCAACCCGATCCCGATCGTGATCCCCTGCCACCGCGTCGTCGGCCAGGGCGGCCTCACCGGCTTCTCCGGCGGCCTCGGCGTCGACACCAAGAAGGCGCTCCTGGATCTCGAGCGCGGGCAGAAGAGCCTTTTCTAGGCGGATCTTTTCGCCGCGCCGCTTTCCCGCTGATAGTAGAGAAGATCGAGTTCCGGACCGCTCGCGCCGAGGCCGGTCAGGATCGCGTGTGCCTGGCCGCGATGGTGGGTCTGGTGGTTGAAGAAATGCGCCAGCGCCGGGGCGAGGGCCTGCTCGACCGCTTCCCGGTTTCCGGTGACGCGCCGATAGCGGATGATCCCGGCGAGCCTAGCTTCATCGAGGCCGCTCACCCAATCGATGATGCGCTTGTCCTCTGCCTCGCGCGCGATGCGAAGGGACGCGAGGTCTTCATGCAGGATCAGGTCGAGCCGGGCAGGCGGCGTGCCCTCGCCGGTGAAGCGGTGCATCCACACGCGGTCGCCGACCAGCAGATGGTTCAGCGTGCCGTGCAGCGACTTGAAGAAAGCGCCGCGGTCCTGCCGGTACTCGGCCTCGGTCAGCTTCGCCGCGACCTCATAGAGCTTGCGGTTGGCCCAGGCGTTGTAGCCGGCGAAGGACTCGAAATGGGGCTTCATCATCTGGCGTCTCCTCCAACCTCGAGCGTTGCATAGAACTCTTCCGGCGCGTCGATCTCCCTGAGCCTTCCCCTCTCGATCAGCAGGAAGCGCGTGCCGATCGCGCGCACGAAGCTGCGGTCGTGCGAGACGATCAGGCAGGTCGCCTCGTGCGTCAGGATCTCGGATTCCAGCGTCTCCTGGCCGGGAATGTCGACATGC
>CAZZLX010000066.1:0-11781 GCA_964655235.1 uncultured Rhizobium sp. | reverse complement strand
AGGGCCTTTACGGCCGCGAGAACATGGGAGATGAGCGGCCCCCCCGCGACCGGGTGCAGGACTTTCGAGCGATCTGATTTCATGCGCGTGCTCTTGCCGGCGGCAAGGACGACGACGGCAAGGGATTGTGCTGAGGTCATCGTGGGGATCGATGGACTTTTAGGCAATTTCTAAACACCTTTGCCATGGTCTCGGCCTCCCGGGGAAGTCACGTTTTGTAACCACTTGCTGGGGTTGGTTCCATGGGTTGGCCGCGCGCGGTGATATTCGATCTGGACGGGACGCTGATCGACAGCGCGCCGGACCTGGCGCGCCTTCTGAACAAAGTACTGGGCGAGTGTGGCCGTTCCGCGGTCGACCTCGACCGGGTTCGCGGCTTCGTCGGCGACGGCGTCGCCAAGCTGGTCGAGCGCGGATTCGCGGCGACCGGATCCGTCGAGGCAGAGGAATGCCGGACCGCGACCCGACGCTTCCTCGCCTACTACGAGGCCGAGCCCTCGACGCTGACCCGGGCCTATGACGGGGTCGTCGACACCTTGGCCCTCCTCAAGCGCGACGGACGCCGCCTCGGCGTCTGCACCAACAAGGCCGAGCGCGTCACCCATGCCGTCCTAAAGGCACTCGGCATCGATCGCTTCTTCGATGCGGTGATCGGCGGCGACACCCTTCCGGTCAGGAAGCCCGACCCGGCGCCGCTCCGCGAGGCGATCGGACGCCTCGGCCTTGCCCGCGAGGACGCCGTGATGATCGGCGACAACGAGCACGACGCGGCGACCGCCGAGGCCGCCGGCGTGCCCTTCGTG
Organism: uncultured Rhizobium sp.; assembly: GCA_964655235.1. Lineage (GTDB taxonomy): Bacteria > Pseudomonadota > Alphaproteobacteria > SHVZ01 > SHVZ01 > SHVZ01. The sequence goes on along the minus strand of CAZZLX010000066.1, from coordinate 10,978 downwards.
CTGGTCGCCTACGGCTATGCGCGCGTGCCGCTGTCCGAGCTTCACGCCGCGGCGAAAGTCGAACGCTTCGAGGAGATACCGGACGCCCTGACGCGGATCGCGCCCTAGTCGAGCGCGGCGGTCCCGGCGGCGGCGCGGAGCACGCGCGCGGACGGCAGCAGCAGCGTCACGGTGGTACCGGATCCCGGCGCGCTGTCGAGCAGCAGGGTGCCGCCGTGGAGCTCCATCAGCGAGCGGGCGAGCGAGAGCCCGAGGCCGGTGCCGTGGTGCTGGCGGCTGAACGACGACTCGATCTGACCGAACGGGGCCAGCGCGACCTCGAACTGGCCGGGCGCGATACCGATGCCGGTGTCGCTGACGGTGAGCGCGAGGGCGCCATCGGGACGCAGCGCACCGGCGAGCGTGACGCTGCCGCCGGGCGGTGTGAACTTGAGCGCGTTGGAGAGAAGGTTGACCAGCGCCTGGGTCAGCTTCCGCTCGTCGACCAGGATGCGGACGGGAGGCGACGGGATCGCCACGTTGAGCTTCAGCTCGGCGCGATCGAAGCGGTCGCCGAACAGCGTGCGCGTGGCGCTGACGACGTCGTCGAGCGTGGTCTCCGCCTCGGCCAGCTCGGCGTAGCCGGCCTCGATCTTCGACAGGTCGAGGATGTCGTCGATGATCGAGAGGAGATGGCGGCCGGACTTGTGGATGTCGTCCGCATAGGCCGAATAGCGGTCGATCGCCTCGCGACCGAAGGCCTGGGCGTTGATGACCTCGGAGAATCCGAGGATCGCGTTGAGCGGCGTCCGGAGCTCGTGGCTCATGTTGGCGAGGAATTCCGACTTGGCGCGGGTGGCTTCCTCGGCGCGGGTCTTCGCCTCGCGCAGCACGCGCTGGTCGGAGACCGTGGCAGTGATGTCGGTGCCGACGCCGCGATATCCGAGGAACGTGCCGTCCGATGCCAGGTGCGGCTTGCCCGACAGCGACCAGTACCCGGTACTGCCGTCGTCCCTCGCGTAGCGAAGCCGCAGGCCGCGGAAAGACCGGAGCTCCTTGAGCGCTGCGACGGCGGCCTGGCTCTCGTTGGGATCCGAACGGGTGCGGATGAAGTCGATCGCCGGCTGGCCGATCGCGGCCTGGGCCACGGCCCCGCGCGCGGCGAGGAAACGCTCGGAAAGAAAGGTGATGCGGTGATCCGGACCGGTTTCCCAGTACCAGTCGGAGGCGACGTCGGCGAAGTCGCGGAAGCGCTGCTCGCTCGATCCGAGCTGGCGGTCGAGTGCGATCTGGCGACGGATCAGCCGGGAAGCGAAGGCGACGCCGATCGCCCAGAGCACGACGATGGTGGCCCCGAGGCCGACGAGCACGAGCTCGGTCGCGGCGCGCGCGGCCTCGCCCATATGGGTCGAGAAGGTGTTCTCGAGTTCGGTGAGCCGGTTGTCGACCTGGTCGATCGCGGCCAGGAGCTGGGTGCGAATCGCGTCGTCGAGCCGGCGCGCGGCAAAGGCCTCGTTCAGGCGGCTGCCTGCTTCCAGCAGTTCGGCGACGAGGCGGTCGCCTTCGCGCCAGTCCTCGACCGCCTCGGCGAAGGGCCCCCACCAGCGCAAATACCGGTACAGGAAGATGAGGCCGGGAATATCGTCGATGTGGTTCTCCCCCTCGAGGAGTCCCTGCACGGCGGCCTCATAGTCCGGCGGCGAGGCCTCCATCGCGAGGCGGGCCGTCCGATCGCCGCGGGGTACCGTCGTCGCCTTGATGAAGGCGGCATAGTCCTCGGGCCGGCCGGAGTAGGCGTAGCGGTGAAGCTGGATCACCGCGATCTTCTGGGCCTTGGAGTACCTTCCCTCGCCGGTCGCATAGGCGCGGGTCGCGTTCACGATCTCCAGCGCGCCCCAGCTCGCGCCGAGCGCGATCAAAAGCAGCCCGACGAAGATGCCGACGACGATGCCGAAGCTCTTGATCTCGCTCCGGGCGACATCGCCGACCGGGCGCGACGGCTCGCTGCCCGGGGCAGGCGCAGCTCTCTGGTGATCGCGCGAGTCGAGGGCCATGGTTCCGGCGGTGAGGGGGAGAGTGGCTGTAACGCTTTTCGCTGCAGCCGTAATTAAACGGTACTTATACGAATGACTTCCGTGGTGCTCACGTTTTCGTGAGCACCAGATCCCTACCCGAGAACAGAACCTAGGCGCTAGTTTTCAGTCGGAATTTACCTATTTACGGGCACGGCCGGGGATGGTTGACGGCCGCGGCGGCGCCACCTATACGGTCGGTCGATCCTTGAGGTCCGGGCGCGTAGCTCAGCGGGAGAGCACTGCTTTCACACGGCAGGGGTCACAGGTTCAATCCCTGTCGCGCCCACCATCCCTTCCCTGGCAACCCACCAAGCCGTCCGGCGGTTATCGGCGTGTTCTCTTCGGAGGAGACGACCGATGGCTGACGACAAGACGAAGAAGGGGCCGGCTGACGCGACACGCGTCAACGTCTCGGAGCCCTATGAAGTGGGCTACTGGTCCGAGAAATGGGGCGTAAGCCCGGCCCAGCTCAAGGCGGCGGTAGCCAAGGTCGGGCCGATGGCCGACAGGGTCGCCCGCGAACTCGGGCAGTAGCTGCCATGGCCTGCAGGCGCTGCGACCATACCGGCTGGGTCTGCGAAACCCATACCGACCGCCCCTGGGGCGCGGTCAGCACGCATGACACGGCATGCGACTGCGGCGGCGGCACCCTTTGCGACTGCACCGACGATCCGCAGGGGCGCCGCTCGGCGACCGACGTCATCGCCGATGCCTACAGGGTCGGATCGCTTCACTAGCAAGTTGGTTGCGCGTCCGTATCCGGCGCGATGAAATGCCTCCCAACAACAGGAGGCGACGATGCGCGCACGGCTCGGCTGGATTCTCCCTCTTCTCGCTGCGACCTGCATCGCAGGCGCGGCGCACGGCCAGATTCCGAACAACGTCCTCAAGGTCGTGCCGCAGGGCGACCTGAAGGTGCTCGATCCGGTGTGGACCACCGGCACGATCACCCAGAACCACGCCGGCATGATCTACGACCAGCTGTTCAGCCTCGACGGCAACTACGAGACCAAGCCGCAGATGGTGGACACCTGGAACGTCTCGCCGGACGGTCTCGTCTACACCTTCAAGCTCCGTCCCGGCCTCGCCTTCCACGACGGCGATCCGGTGCGCGCGGTCGATGCGGCGGAGTCCCTCAAGCGCTGGGGCCAGAAGGACATCATGGGCCAGCGGCTGTTCCAGTCGGTGGCCTCGGTCGCCGCGGTCGACGACCAGACGCTGCGCCTCACGCTGAAGGAGCCCTACGGCCTGGTGCTGCAGTCGATCGGCCGCGTCGGCGGCCTCGTCCCCTTCATCATGAAGGAGAAGCACGCGAAGACCGATCCGGCGACGCAGGTCACCGAGATGATCGGATCCGGCCCCTTCATCTTCAAGAAGGAGGAATGGGTCCCGGGCTCGAAGGTCGTCTACGTCAAGAACACCGCCTACAAGCCGCGCTCCGAGCCGGCCAGCGGCTTCGGCGGCGGCAAGGTGGCGAAGCTCGACCGCATCGAATGGGTCTATATCCCCGATCCGGCGACCATCTCGGCGGCGCTCGAGGCCGGCGAGATCGACTTCTGGGAGCTGCCGCCCGGCGACTTCCAGGCGATGCTCAAGAAGAACCCCAAGATCACGCTGTATGTCGGCGACAACCTCGGCACGCGCGGCATCATGCGGCCGAACTTCCTGTTCCCGCCCTTCGACAATCCGAAGGCACGCCAGGCGCTGCTGTGGCTGACGGTGCAGGAAGACTTCATGCGCGCCTCGGTCGGCAACGATCCGAACGAGTGGACGATCTGCGGCGGCATGTTCACCTGCGGCAGCCCCTACGCGATGGAGATCGGCGGCGAGCCGCTGGTCGAGAAGGACCGCGCCAAGAAGCAGGCCAACGCCAAGCGCCTGCTGGCCGAGGGCGGATACAAGGGCGAGCCGCTCTATATCCTGCAGGCGACCGACTACCCGCAGTTCAACGCAGCCGCGCTCGTGCTGGCCGATGCGCTGAAGCAGATCGGCGCCAACCCGCAGCTCGTCCCGCTCGACTGGAACACGGTGCTGACGCGCCGCGCTTCGAAGAAGCCGCCGAACGACGGCGGCTGGCACATCTTCTTCACCTCGGGCACGGGCTTCGGCGCCGCCGATCCGTTCTCGAACCCGGTCTCCACCGCCTGCGACAAGGCGTGGTTCGGCTGGCCCTGCAACGAGGAGATCGAGAAGCTGCGCGACGCCTGGACGCGCGAGGCCGATCCGAAGAAGCAGCTGAAGATCATCGAGGACCTGCAGGTGAAGATGTACGAGTACGTGCCCTACATCACCTGGGGCCAGTGGACCTCGCCGATGGCTTTCCGCTCCAACGTGAAGGGCGTGCTGGCCTCGCCGCAGCGGATGTTCTGGAACATCTACAAGGAGTAGGTCCCATGCGGCACCTCGGCATGCTGATCCTCGCCGGCGTGGCGCTCGCGGCGCTTCCCAGCGCGGTGCGCGCGGATGCCATCGACGGCCAGTGGTGCGCCGTCGACGGCAAGCGCATCGACATCAACGGCCCGCGGATCCGCACGCCGGGCGGCACGCAGTTGCAGGGCGACTACGACCGCCACGGTTTCCGTTACGTCGTGCCGGCGGCCGAGCCCGGCGCCGGCGGCACCGTGGTCATGCGGCTTCTCAACGACAACCTGATGCAGCTGACGCCGCCCGGGTCGACCGCCACGCAGCAATGGAACCGCTGCGGGCCCCCGATCAGCTGAACCGCGATCGGCCGGCCGGCGTAATTTGATCCAGCGCAAGGCGGCCGCCGGCGAGGCGGCCTATCTTGCGAGCATGACGATCTCCGTTCACTTCGCCGAGGCCCTCGACCGCGCCGCGGTCGAGACCGCCCCCTACCGCCACTGGCTGCTCGACGGCGCGCTGCCCGAAGACACCTGCGCCACGCTCGCCGGGCTGCCGATCGCGCCGACCGTGTTCGGTGACACCGCGGGTCGCCGCGAGACCCACAATGCTCTCCGCGTGCACGCGACGCCGACTACCTTCGCAACATATCCGGTGCTCGGGAAGATCGCCGAGATGCTGCAGGAGGGACCCGCGATCGAGGCGATCCAGCGCGTCTGCAGCGTGGATCTCGCCGGCACGAGCCTGCGCATCGAATATTGCCGGGACACGGAAGGCTTCTGGCTCGAGCCGCACACCGACATCGGCGTGAAACGCTTCACGATGCTGATCTATCTTTCGGACGGCCCCGGCTCGGAAGCCTGGGGGACTGATGTGCTGGAGGGTCCCGACCGCTTCGTGCGCTCGGCACCCTACCGCCGCAACGGCGGGCTGATCTTCATTCCGGCGACGAACACATGGCACGGTTTCCGGCGGCGCCCGATCGACGGCGTGCGCAAGTCGCTGATGGTGAACTACGTCGGCCCGGAATGGCGCTCGCGCCACGAGCTCGCATTCCCCGACCGCCCGGTCGGAAGGCCTAGTTGATCGATTCCTTGTAGCGGCCGACGAAGCTCGCCAGCGAAAGCGAACGCTCGGTCTCGGAAACCCGGCCGGATGGGAGCGCGAAGGTGACGGTGAACCGGACATGCGGGATGCCGAAGGCATCGACGCGTGTCGCGACGACGGTTGCCGTTTCCGTCACGCGATCTTCCCGATCGTGCCGGAAGCGGTCGCCCGCCTGTAGATCCCCCTGGGCCGGACGCATGGGCATGTGGATAACTTGAATGGTCCTACTCCATCGGTGACGGCTGTCACACTACTTGCCGGCGAGTTAATTCGGCGTTAATGATCCTCTTTGATTTATCTCGCATTTGGTTGATTTTATTGAGAGATAGCGGTTAACGAGGACGGGAAGTTTCGCCGCCGCCCCTTCCCGCTGGACCCGGCCCGCTCGCCGGCTTTCCTTAAGGAAATCATGCGCTTCGACTACGTCATCGTGGGTGCCGGATCGGCCGGCTGCGTCATGGCCGCCCGGCTGTCCGAGGATCCGCGGGTCCAGGTCCTTCTTCTTGAGGCCGGGCCCGAAGACCGCCATCCCTGGCTCCACATCCCGCTCGGATACGGAAAGACGTTCCGCGACCCGACCGTCTCGTGGCAGTTCCAGACCGAACCCGAGGCGTCGACCGGCGGACGCAGCCTGACGATCCCGCGCGGCAAGGTCCTTGGCGGCTCGAGCTCGATCAACGGACTCGGCTTCACGCGCGGCCAGGCCGACGACTACGACACCTGGGCGCAGATGGGGAACCGCGGCTGGTCCTTCAGCGAGGTGCTGCCCTACTTCAAGCGTATGGAGCGCTTCGAGGGCGGCGCCGACGACTTCCGCGGCGGCGACGGCCCGATGTCCGTGAGCTATGCGCGCGACCGCTGGGAGCTTTGCGAGGTCTTCATCAAGGCGGCCGAGCGTTACGGCATTCCCTACAACGCCGACCCGAACGGCGCCGTCCACGAGGGCATCAACTATTTCCAGATGAACACGCGGAACGGACGCCGGCACTCGACGTCCGTCGCCTACCTGAATCCGATCCGCCACCGCCCGAACCTGACGGTCGAGACCCATGCCGAGGCGCGCCGGCTCCTGTTCGAAGGCAAGCGCTGCGTCGGCCTCGCCTACGAGATCCAGGGGCAGCCACGGGAGGTCCGCGCCGGCGAGGTGATCCTTTCCGGCGGCTCGATCGGCTCGCCGCAGCTGCTGGAGCTCTCCGGCGTCGGCCAGGGGCAACGCCTCAGGGATCTCGGCATCGAGGTCGTGCACGACCTGCCCGGCGTCGGCGAGAACCTGCACGACCACTACCTTGCGCGCTCGGTGTGGCGCGTGACGCAGAAGGTGTCGTTCAACGAGCGCATGAGCGGCATCCGGCTCGGCATTGAGGCGATGAAGTACGCGCTGTTCCGCCGCGGGCTGCTTTCGATCTGCGCCGCTCAGCTCTGCGCCTTCCTGCGCTCGCGGCCGGAGCTGGATCTGCCGGACCTCGAGCTGACCTTCACGCCCTGGTCGATGCAGGCGGGCAAGGTCGGCGTGTTCGAGAACCAGCCGGGCATGTCGATCGTGGCCTTCCAGCTTCGCCCGGAGAGCCGGGGCTCCATTCACATTCGCTCGACTGACCCGAAGGCGCCCCCGGCCATCCGGCCCAACTATCTCGCGACCGAGACCGACCGCCGCGTGCTGATCGATGGTCTCCGGATCGCGCGCAAGATCGTGGCCTCGCCCGAGCTCGATCCCTATCGCGGCGAGCAGATCTGGCCCGCGCCGCACCTGGATACCGACGACGAGCTGCTGACACATGCGCGCGAGACCGGCGCCTCGGTCGGGCACCTCTGCGGGACCTGCAAGATGGGACCGGCGACAGACGCGAATGCCGTGGTCGGGCCAGACCTCAAGGTGCATGGCCTCGAGGGGCTGCGCATCGCCGACGGCTCGATCCTGCCGACGCAGATCTCTGGACATACCAATGCGCCGATCATCATGATCGGCGAGAAGGCGTCGGACCTGATCCGCGCCGCCGCTTGAGCTTTAGCGCACGCTTTAAAGAACCAACTTAAGGAGGCAACCCATGTCACGTCGTTGGAGTCTTCTCGCAGGCGTCGCCACGGCGGCCCTGCTCGCACAGGGAGCGGCGGCACAGACCACGCTCAAATACATCCCGCAGGCCAAGCTCTCGGTGTTCGACACGACGATCAACCAGTCGTCGATCTCGCACCAGCATGCCTACATGGTCTGGGACACGCTGTTCGGCGCCGACAAGGACCAGGCCCCGAAGCCGCAGATGATCGAGAGCTACACGCTCTCCGCCGATGGGCTCGTCTACACGATGAAGCTTCGCGCCGGCATGAAGTTCCATGACGGCACGCCGGTCACGGCCAAGGACGCGGTCGCCTCGATCAAGCGCTGGGCGCCGAAGGACACCAATGGCGCGATCATGCTCAAGCAGGGCATGACGCTCGCCGTTGTCGACGACCGCACCTTCACCCTCACGCTGAAGGAAGCCTGGGGCTCGACCATCGACTCGATGGCGAAGATGAGCGCCAAGGCGCTCTACGTCTATCAGGAGAAGGATGCCAACATCGACGGCGGCACGCCGATCACCTCGAACATCGGCTCCGGTCCGTTCAAGTTCGTCGCCAACGAGTTCGTCATGGACTCGAAGGTCGTCTACGAGAAGAACAAGGACTACGTGCCGCGCAGCGAGCCGGCGAGCTGGTACGCCGGCGGCAAGGTCGTGAAGGTCGACCGGGTCGAGTGGCACATCATCACCGATCCTGCCACCGCGACCGCCGCGCTCGACCGCGGCGAGGTCGACTGGTACGAGACGCCGCCGCTCGACCTGCTGCCGACGCTGAAGAAGAACCCGAACCTGATGGCGAAGGTGCACAACCCGAACGGCGCGATCGGCATCATGCGCCCGAACCACCTGCATCCGCCGTTCAACAACGTGAAGGCACGCCAAGCCTTCATGCACGCGGTCGACCAGAAGGACTTCATGCAGGCCGCGGTCGGCAGCGACCCGGAGAACTGGAAGACCTGCTGGGCCTTCATGGCCTGCGGCACGCCGACCGGCACCGAGAAGTTCGCCGAGGACTTCCAGAAGAAGAACCTGGCCAAGGCCAAGGAGCTGCTGAAGGAGTCGGGCTACAAGGGCGAGAAGGTCGTGGTGCTGATCCCCTCGGACCAGCAGATCATCCGCGACATGTCGATCGTCACCGTGGCGACGCTGCGCGAGGTCGGCTTCAACGTCGAGGACGTCAACACCGACTGGGGCGGCCTGCTCGCCCGTCGCGCCAAGCAGGATGCGCCGGAAGCCGGCGGCTGGAGCGTCGTGCACACCTGGGGCTTCGGCTTCGAGCTGGGCTCGGCGATCTCCAACTACGGCCTGACCACCGCCTGCGACCGTTCGGGCTGGCCGGGCTGGCCATGCGACGAGGAGATGACCAAGCTCCGCGACGCCTGGGCCAAGGAAGGCGACATCACCAAGAGGAAGGCGATCGGCGAGGCGATCCAGAAGCGCGCCGTCGAGCAGGCCTACTTCATCCCGCTCGGCACCTTCTTCCAGCCGATGGCCTACAAGAAGAGCCTTCAGGGCATCGTCGAAGTCGCGATCCCGGTCTTCTGGAACGTCGAGAAGAAGTAACCACTCTCTTCCAGAGAGCGTCGTATCATCCTGCCCTCTCCGCCACTCAGGCGGAGAGGGCAGTTTCTTTTTGGAGGCGTCCTTGTCCGTGAAAGCGCGCCCGCTGGGCAAGACCGGCCTCGCCGTCTCGGAGATCGGCTTCGGCTGCTGGGGCATCGGCGGCCTGGTGCCGGGCGCGTCCTACGGCGAGACCGACGACGCGGAGTCGCTGCGCGCCCTCGCCCGCGCGGTCGAGCGCGGCATCACCTTCTTCGATACCGCCCCCGCCTACGGCAACGGCCGTTCCGAGCGGCTGCTCGGCATCGCCTTCGGCAACCGCGCCGACGTCACGATCGCGACCAAGGCCGGGCAGGACCAGTTCGATCTGCCGATCGACTTCTCGGCCACAGCGATCCGCCGGTCGGTCGACGCCTCGCTCGGCCGCCTCAAGCGTGACCGCATCGACCTGCTGCAGCTCCACAACCCGACGATCGATGCGTTGAAGGCCGATCCATCGATCCTCGGGACGCTCGACGACCTCAAGCGCGAAGGAAAGATCCGCGAGTTCGGCTTGTCGCTGAAAGCGCCGGCCGAAGCCGTCGAGGCGATCCGCGATCTCGGCGCCCGGATCGTGCAGGTGAACTTCAACCTGATCGACCACCGCGCGATCGACTCAGGCCTCTTCGATCTCGTCGCGGCTTCGGGTGCAGGACTGATCGCCCGCACGCCCTTAGCCTTCGGCATGCTCGCCGGCGAGGCGCCGCAGAGCCAGACCTTCGCCCCGGGCGACCACCGCGCTAACTGGGGGAAGGACCGCCTCGCCCTGTGGGCGACCGAAGGACGCGCGATGGCGTCCGAGATCGCCAAACGCGACGGCCAGCCCCTGCCGCAGGTCGCGATCCGCTTCTGCTTGTCCTACGACGCGGTCTCGACCGTGATCCCCGGCATGCTGACACCCTCCGAGGTCGACGAGAACGCGAAGGCGTCAGCGGCAGGGCGACTTTCGCCGGCAGATCTCACCAAGATCCGCGAGCAGTATTCCAAGAGCGCACTCTCCGCGCCGCCGAAAAAAGCCTAAGCGAAGCGCCTCATGTCCCCGCCCCCACTTCGGGGGACTTGAACAGGATTCACGCCCAGGGATTCTCGTCGAGCGGCCAGATCGGGCGGCGGACCTTGGTGTAAGGCAGCCGCTTGTAGTTGAAGTCGACCGCGCCGGGCGAAGCCGCATAGACGATGCCGCGCGCGACCGGAGCGAAGCCGGCGCGAAAATGGTTCATCGACTTAACGACCACGAGCTGCTTCGCCATCACGTCGATGCCCATCTGGCGGAAGGCTTCCGGCGAGAGCGTCTGCGAACGGCCGGTGTTGGCGACCACGTCGATCTCGGTGCCGTCGATGCGGAACGCCGCGGCCCGGCCGAGCGAGGTCTTGCCGGTACCGAGGCTGTCGGTCAGCTCGTCGACCAGTGCCGTCACCGTGACCTTCACGTCGAGCGGATCGCCCGAGACCGGACCGATCTTGCCGCCGATGCGGAGCTCGAGCTTGCCACCGACGCCGACATCCTCGGCCAGCGCCACTGCGCCCGGGTCCCAGAAGCAGCCGACGGCGGCCGAGGTGAGACCGCGCTTCAGAATCGAGCGCAGGATGAAGGTGGAATCCGACGGCGCACCGCCACCGGCATTGTCGCCGATATCGGCGATCACCACCGGGCCGTTGCCGCCGGCGATGCCGAGCGAGGCGTCCTTCTCCTTGCCGGCCGAGATGTTGAGGGAGCGGTCGATCGCGGGCTCGAGGTCGAGCCACGGCGGCTCGATCTCCTTCCGCATCGCATAGACCTCGCGGCCGAGCTTCTCGGCC
>CAZZLX010000065.1:0-11810 GCA_964655235.1 uncultured Rhizobium sp. | reverse complement strand
TGGGTCACGACCAGGGCCACCTCGTCCTTTCCGGCCGCCAGCATCGCCTTCAGCTCTTCCTTCATCCGATCGCGCCATTCCGGCGGGTCGACGATCTCGGCGCCGGGACCGAGCCAGCGGACCAGCTCGAGCACGTAGGCGGCTTCGACCTCGCCATAGGTCATCATCACCTCGTCGGGCCCGGTCTTCTCGAAATGGCCGAAGCTGAAGAACCAGTCGAGGCTCAAGCGCTCGGCCTGCTTCGGCGTCATGCGGATCTTCACCGGCGAGGACTTGGCCCAGGCCTTCATCGCGTCGGCGAGCCAGCGCCGGCCTAGGTGCCGGCGCACGTCGAAGTCCGGCGTCGGCTTCATCTTCAGCGTCGTCGATTCCATGTCGACCACCCGGTCGGCACGCCAGAAGCGCTGGCCGCCCGAGCGCGTGTTGCCGATCTTGTTGCCGATCAGGTACCAGCGGTCGCGATCCCACAAGAGGCCTTGCGGCTCCGCCTCGACTGGCGGTTCGTTGTCGCCGCGGCGATACGTCGAGCGATAGGTGAACCGCACCTGGGTTCCGTCGAGCACCGATTTGAGGAAGGTCTCGACCGCCTTGGTCTCGGTCGCGTGCGCGGCCTCGGGCGTCGCGCCCTTCGGCGACTCTTCCGGATGGAAGGCATCGAGCGGGCGTCCTTCGAATCCGATCAGGCGTCGCGTCTCGGTCAAGAGCGCGCGCATGCGCTCGGGCAGGACGGCAACCAATTTCTGCTCGGCACTTTCGAGCTTGTCGGGGAAGGGTGGGACGCGAAGGCCGCGCGCGAGCGCCAGGCCCATCAGTACCGCGACGACCTCGTCGCGCGCGAAGGACACCGGCGGCAGGAAGAACCCCTCCATCAGGCGGAAGCCGCCCTCGACGCCGCGCTCGGCATACACCGGCACGCCGGTCGCGCTCAGCATCTCCATGTCGCGATAGATGGTCCGGACCGATACCTCGAAACGCTCCGCCAGCTCCGGCGCCGTGACCAGGCGGCCGTCGCTCAAGATCAGCAGGATGGCGAAGCCTCTCTCGATCCTCGTCATTCCAGAATGATGACAGCGATATCCGAAAAAATCCCAGGTAATATGCAAATTCTCTTTCGATACCTGACATGATGCTGTCAGGAGCCGGGGATTATTCTCTCGTCCAACGAAGGAGAGAGACGATGACCGCGCAACCTTTCCGACCTCCAGCGCAGGGGGTGGACATGCTGGCGCAGCGCCCGTACCGGCCGCGCCATCTGCGCTTCATCCGCCGCCAGGACATCGGCGACTGGAGGATGAAGGTCTACGGCATCTCGCTTCTCGGCCAGGGCGCCCGGCCCGAGCTGGTCGAAGCGACCCTGGACATCGCGCGCGACGTGCTGCCGAAGGACGCGACGGGCGAGGAGCGAACCGGCATCGGCTTCGTCATCGTCCATGACGCGCTGACCACCTCGATCGGCATCGTCTACTGGTGGGCCTCGGTCAACGAGCTGCACCAGCGCATGTTCGTCGGGCCGAAGCACGAGCCGAAGCGGATGAAGAGGCTCGCCGAGCCCGGCGCCGGCTGCGTCTACGAGCTCGGCATCATCGACTTCGAGCGCCGTGCGTGGCTCGAGGATGTGCTCGCGAATCCGTCCGGCCCCGATCTCGACCTCTATCTCGGCCGCCGATTCGACGCCGACATCTGATCTTTCGAACAACGGAGAGAACCATGCCTGATCGCCTTTCGATCGGCCTCGGCCGACGCTTTCGTGCGAGCCCGCGCCCGTCGCTCGCGAGCCCCCTGCAGATGCTGCGGCACCTGTCCGATCTGCTCGCCGCCTGGGAACGCCGCGCGCGCGAGCGGCGGATGCTGGCCGAGATGTCGACCCACATGCTGAAGGACCTCGGCATCAGCCGCAGCGATGCCGTGCGCGAGTCCGCGAAGCCCTTCTGGCGCGTCTGATTCAACCCCAAAGGAGAAGAAGAGAATGCTCGACCATGTTTCGATCGGCGTGAAGGACATCGAGGCGTCCAAGCGCTTCTACGACGCGACGTTGAAGCCGCTGGGATACGTCTCGAAATACGCCAAGGGCACCGACGCCGGGTACGGCAGGGACGCGATCCAGCTCTGGCTCGGCCAGACCGACAAGCCGGTGAAGGAGGACATAGCCTCCGGCCTGCACTTCTGCTTCGTGGCACCGACGCGGAAGTCAGTCGATGACTTCCATGCCGCGGGGCTGAAGGCCGGCGGCCGCGACAACGGCAAGCCGGGCCTGCGCCCGAACTATGGCCCGACCTACTACGCCGCCTTCATCATCGATCCGGACGGCTATCGGATCGAGGCGCATTGCAGCGCCGCCGAGTAGGCGAGGCATGGCGTTCGACGCCGGACCGGTGGAGAAGCCGCGCGCGGTCGACGCGCGCGGCTGGCGCGCGATCCTGGCCCGGTGGCGCGAGAACCGCGCCGCACGGCGCGTGTTGAGGGATTGCCTCGCCACCGACCCGCGCTTCGCCCGCGACATCGGCCTCTCGTCCGAGGAGATCGGAGTCGAGGCGGCGAGGCCCTTCTGGAAGGAGGTCCGCCGATGAGACGCGACGTCGTCTGGGAGCGCCTCGATCGACCCGGCCTCGAACATCTGGTGCTCGATGCCGGCTCAGACGGCATCCGCGCTGAAAGTCTCGTGCTGCTCGATGACGAGGGCGGGCTGATCAGGCTCCGCTATCGCCTGGCCATGACGAGTGACTGGCGCACGCTGAAAGCCTCGTTCGAGTTCATGCAGGGCGAGGCGCGGCGCACGCTCGAGATCGTGCGTGAAGGCCACGGCTGGAAAGTCGACGGCGCAGTCCGCGCCGACCTCGACGGCGCCGACGACATCGACATTTCCGCGACGCCGCTGACCAACACCCAGGCGATCCGGCGGCTTGGGCTCGCCCCGAACGAGACCCGGCCCTTCCGCGTTCTCTATGTGAAGCTGCCGACGCTCGCCGTATTGCCGATGAGCCAGGACTATACGCGGCTCGATGCGGCCGAACCGCCACGGCGCTTCCGCTATGCGAGCCCCGGATTCACTGCCGAGGTCGCCTTCGATGCCGACGGCATCGTCGAGGACTATCCCCCCGGTTGGAAACGAAGGACTTCCTAAGTGATCACGCTCTATTCCGGCCCGATCAGCATGTTCGCGCGCAAGGCCGAGATCGCGCTCGGCGAGAAGGGCATCGAGTTCGAGCGCATCATGGTGCCGTTCACGCAATCGGCGGGATATTCGCCGAAGCATCCGAACGTGCTCGCCGCCAACCCGAAGGCGCAGGTCCCGGTACTGGTCGACGGCGACCTCACCCTGTTCGATTCGACGCTGATCTTCGAATACCTCGAAGAGGCCTATCCCCAACCTGCCCTGTGGCCGAAGGATCCGAAGGACCGCGCCCGCGCGCGGATGCTTGAGCTGTTCGCCGACGAGATCCTGCTGCCGGCGGTGCGCCCGATCATGCACCGGAGCGTGCCGCCGACCTCGCCCGAGGCGCGGGCCAAGGAGGAGGAGAAGGGCAAGCAGGGCGAGCTGGTGCTGCTCGAGCATTACCAGACGCTGGAGAACCGGATCGGCGACACCGGCTACCTGGTCGGCAACTTCTCCTACGCCGACATCGCCATGTTCATGGCACTGATCTTCGCGCAGCGGCTAAAGGGCCCGCGCCTCGATAGGCATCCAAAGCTGGCGGCGTGGTACGCGCAGGTGGGGGCGCGGCCTGCGGTGAAGAAGGTCGCCAACGACCTGATCGCCGCCGACCGCGTGCTGTCGCCGACGCTCTATCAGTAGAGGGCGCGATGCACCGGAAACCCGCGGTCGTCTTCCGCCCGGCCCAGATGCAGGAGAAGGCGCAGTCCTTCACCCAGCGCCTCAATCCGGGATCAGCCTTCAGCATCTTCCGCCTCGGCCTCCGTGCCGGGCTGAAGCAGGCTGGCGTCAGCATCGTCAGGCTGGCGCCGGGGAAGGAGTCCTTCGCCTATCACGCGCACCGCGTCGAGGAGGAATGGATCTACATCCTCGACGGGGCTGCGGTGTGCCGGATCGATGGCGCCGACACGCGGCTCGACGCCGGCGACTTCGTCGCCTTCCCAGTGCCGTCGGTGGCACACCTCCTGAAGAACCCGTTCGAGACGACCTGCACCTACCTCGTCGGCGGCAGCCGGCCGGACATGGACATCATCGACTACCCGGACCTCGACAAGAGCTACGTGATCCACGGCGACGAGGGCGCCACCGACTTCCAGGAACTCGGCCCGCCGACGCGGCCGTTCGGACCGGCGGAGTAGGGTGGGGGGAGCGGGAGATCTCGAGGCGCACCACCCATTACTCGCGCTCATGCGCCCCATGCCGAAATCTCGCTTGCCGCCGAGGGGCGCGCGGGTGTCCCATCCGGCTCCCCCGGGCTCGTCCGGCTTAAGCGTCCGAAGGATCCTCCCATGACCGACCGCGATCGCCGCGGCTGGACCATCGTCGTCCTCTGCTTCCTAGGGTTGGCGCTGACCGCATCCGCCCGCGGCACCATCGGCCTGGTGATGCCGACATGGGAGGCCGAGCTCGGCTGGACGCGCGGCTTCGTCTCATTCGTCGGCGCGATGATGCTGATCTCGGTCGCGACCGTGGCGCCGCTCGCCGGCAACTTCCAGGACCGCTTCGGGCCGCGTCCGCTGCTGGTCGCCGGCATGCTGCTGATCACCGTCGGCACGGCGCTGACGGCGATGATCGAATCGCAGGCGGCGTTCTTCGTCACCTTCGGCATCGTCACGGCGCTGGGCTTCGGCTTCTTCGGCAACCACACGATCGCGCCGACCCTGGCGTGGTTCTTCGAGAAGAACCGCGGGCTCGCGACTGGCATCGCGACTGCGGGCCTCACCGCCGGCCAGCTCATCATCGTGCCGCTGCTGGCCTTCCTGCTGCAGTCTTCGGGCTGGCGGGTGGGATACATATACCTGGCGCTGGCGGCGCTGGTGGTGGCGCCGATCCTCTACTTCCTGATCCCCAGCCGCGACGCGATCATGGCGCAGGCAAAGGCGGTGCAGGAGCCGCAGGCGCCGATCGGCGAGCGTCTCAGGTTCCTGTTCACGAGCCCGGTCTTCCATGCGCTGTTCTGGAGCTTCGTGATCTGCGGCTTCACCACCTCGGGCACGGTCGAGGTCCACCTGATCCCCTACGCGATCTCGTGCGGCTTCCCGCCGCTGACCAGCGCCACCGCCTATGGCGTGCTCGCCGGCGTCAACATGATGGCGATGGCGCTCTCGGGATACCTGACCGATCGCATCCACCGGCCGCTGCTGCTGGGCATGATCTACATCGGCCGTGGCCTCTGCTTCCTGCTGCTGATGCGGATCGCCGGCGTCATCCAGATGCTGTTCATCTTCGCCGTCGCCTTCGGCATCTTCGACTTCAATGCCGTGCCGCCGACCGCGAGCCTCGTGGCCTCCCACCTCGGCAAGCGGATCATGGGCCTGGCGATGGGCCTGCTCTCGGCCGGCCATGCGCTCGGCGGGGCGGCCGGCGCCTTCATGGCCGGCATCCTCTACGACCTCTATGCCCAGTACGACGCGGTGTGGCTGTCCTCGATCGCGGTCGCGATCAGCGCCGGCCTCATGGTCTTCACGATCCGCGAGAACCGCGTGCCGGCCGAACCGAAGCTGCAGCCGGCGTAAAGGCGGCTCACGCGTCGACGACGCCGGGCTTTGCCGCCTCGACCGCGTAGCTCGCCTTGGTGACGAGCGGCGCCCCGGGCTGCGAGACGCTGTCGACCGCGCGGAAGTGCACGACCATCCGGTCCTTCGTCGCCTCGTGCACGGAGTAGCCGCGGCGGTTGTTGAAGAACCTGAGATGCGGGTTGCGGTCGAGCTGGCGGCGGCGCAGGTCGTCGATGTCGAAGCCGTCGCCGTTGGTCGTGATCGAGGTGGCGATGAACTCGGTGCCGAGCGTGGCGCTCGCCGGGTTCAGGAAATCCGCCTTCAGGTCGCCGGCCCAGGCGTTGTGGATGTCGCCGGTCAGCACGACCAGCCCCTTCACCTTCGCCGCTTCCAGGTGGCGCATCAGCCGGTCGCGCGCCGCCGGGTAGGCATCCCACTTGTCCATCGAGAACTGCGGGGCGTTGGTGCCGGTGGAGACGTCGCGTCGCATCATCATCACCTGCTGTGCCAGCACGTTCCATGTCGTGTCCGATTTCGCCAGGCCGTCGAACAGCCAACGCTCCTGGTCGGGCCCGAGGATCTGCGCGTTCGGGTTCAGCTGCGCCGGGCAGGCTTCCTTGGTGCCGTCGCCGCAGGGCTGGTCGTCGCGATACTGGCGCGTGTCGAGCACGTTGATCTGGGCGAGCCGGCCGTAGCGGAGCGTCCGGTAGGCCGCGATCGCCGGCCCGCGCGGAAGCTGGGCACGGCGCACCGGCATGTTCTCGTACCAGGCGTGGAAGGCCATCTGCTTGCGGAGCGCGAAGTATTCTGGCGGCACCGCCGGCGAGGAGCCCGCGCCGTCCTCCTCGCTGATCTCGCCGGCCCAGTTGTTGTCGACCTCGTGGTCGTCGAAGCTGGAGAGGAACGGATGTGCCGCGTGCGCCGCCTGCAGGTCGGCGTCGCGCTTGTAGAGCGCGTAGCGGTTCCGGTAGTCGACGACCGTGTAGATCTCGTCGCCGAGCGTCTCGCGCACGGTCGGCGCCGCCCCGTTGCGCGCCCGGTACTCGTAGATGTAGTCGCCGTAGTGGAAGACGAAGTCGAGCTCCTCGCGCGCGAGATGGCGGTAGGCGGTGAAGTAGCCGTCCTCGTAGCGCTGGCAGCCGGCATTGGCGAAGCGGAGCGCGGTGGGAAGCGCACCCGGCGCCGGCGCGGTCTTCGTGCGCCCGACCCGGCTCGCCTCGCGGCCGACGCGGAAGCGGTACCAGTAGGGACGCGCCGGCTCGAGCCCGCCGACCTCGACATGGACGCTGTGGCCCAGCTCGGGCCGCGCCAGCGTCTCGCCCTGCTGCACGATAGTGCGCATGCGGTCGTCGGAGGCCACCTCCCAGGTGACCGGCACCGCCTGCATCGGCATGCCGCCGCCGTTGAGCGGATCGGGCGCGATACGGGTCCAGAGGACGATGCCGTCGGGCAGCGGATCGCCCGAGGCGACGCCGAGGGTGAACGGATTGCCTGAGAAGACCGGGTTGGCCCAGACGCTGCGCGAGGCGGCGGGCATCAGGGCGGCCAGCAGCGCGCTTGCCGACGCACCTTTCAGCAGGCCGCGGCGCGACAGCGAACGCACTTCATCCAGCATGGGCGGCATGGCCGGCTCCCTTTTCACTTCCTCGAGACCAGTGTGATCCCCGCGCGTGACGCCCCGATGATAGCCCGATGACCGGGCCAAGTCGGCCTAGAGCCCGAGGACGCGGCGGAAGCGGTTCTTGACGTCGACGCCATCGCGGCTGGGCAGCACGCGCGGGGCCTCGCCGGCGGTGATCTTGAGCACGACCAGCATCGGACCCTGGCCCGTGCGGATCTCGCGAACGATGCGGTCGAGATCGGCCTCGTCGGTGATCGTCGCGGTGATCGCGAAGCCCGCGCCTTGCGCGATCGCGGCGAGGTCGGTGCCGTGCGCGGTGTGGCTCTTCTGCATGCCGGTCTCGCCGTAGCGCTCGTTGTCGAGCACGACGATCGCGAGGTTCACCGGCTTCTGCGCGGCGATCGAGGCGAGCGCGCCCAGGCCCATCAAGAGCTCGCCGTCGCCGGTGACGACCAGCACGCGCCTGGACGGCTGCGCCAGCGCCAGGCCGAGCCCGATCGGCGCCGCCGATCCCATCGCACCCCAGAGGTAGAAGTTGCGGTCGTCCTCGCCGGCCGCGGCCACGTCGTAGGTCGGCGAGCCGAGCCCTGAGACCACCAGCATCTCGCCGCGTTCGGCGAGCAGGCGCTTCACCGCTTCCCGGCGATCGAGGCCCATCAGAATTTCTTCCGGCCGATGAGGCGCTGCGAGAGAAGCACCGCGACCGCGACCTCGCTGTCGAAGGCGAGATGCGCCGCGGCTTCCACCGTCGGCGCCACATCGTCGGGATGATCGCAGCGCTTGACGATCACGCCAGCGCCCTTCAGCGACGCCTCGGTGTTCTGGCCCATCGGCACCTGCCAGCCATTGAACTCGCCCCACTCGCCACGCATCGTGATCAGTGCGAGGAACGGAAAGCGGCAGAGGGTCGTAAGGCTCAGCGCGTTGATGCAGTTGCCGACGCCGGAGGACTGCATCAGCATCGCGCCGCGCTCGCCGCCGAGCCAGGCTCCGGCAAGCACGCCCATGCCCTCGGCCTCGTTGGTCAAGACGATCGCCTTCATCGACGGATCGGCGTGGCATGCCTCGATCAGCTTCGTATGTCCCGCATCCGGCACATACGCCACCTGACGGATGTTCGCGGCCCGCAGCAGCGGGTGGATCTTCAGCCGCCAGTCGATGTCGGACGCGGCATCCATGTCTTAGCTCACCACGATCCTCGGCGCCGGGCGGTTCGTCGGCGCCTCGCCGGTGAGCTTGGCCCAGACGCGATCGGCGATCTGGCGGTAGATCTTCGCCTGCGGGTGGTCGGGCTTCGAGATCACGATCGGGTAGCCCTGGTCGGACGTCTCGCGGATGGCGATGTCGAGCGGGACCTCGCCCAGGAACTCGCAGCCGAGACGATCGGCTTCGCGCCTGGCGCCGCCATGGGCGAAGATGTCGCTGCGCTCGCCGCAATGCGGGCAGAGGAAGTAGCTCATGTTCTCGACGATGCCGAGCACCGGCACGTCGACCTTGCGGAACATGCCGAGGCCCTTGCGCGCATCGAGGAGGGCGATGTCCTGCGGCGTCGACACGATGACGGCACCCGAGAGCGGCACGCGCTGCGCCATGGTGAGCTGCGCGTCGCCGGTGCCGGGGGGAAGATCGACCACGAGCATGTCGAGCTCGCCCCAGTTCACGTCGCGCAGCATCTGCTCGATCGCGCTCATCACCATCGGCCCGCGCCAGATCATCGGCGTGTCCTCGGCGATCAGGTAGCCGATCGACATGGTCTTGACGCCGTAGCCTTCCTTCGGCTCCAGCACCTTGCCGTCCTTGGTGTCGGGCTTGCCGGTGATCGCCATCATGCGCGGCAGCGAGGGGCCGTAGATGTCGGCGTCCAGGATGCCGACCTTGAGGCCCTTCTGCTTGAGGGCGAGCGCCAGGTTGACTGCGGTCGTCGACTTGCCGACACCGCCTTTCCCTGAGGCGACCGCGACGATCGTCTTCACGCCCGGGATCAGCGGCTTGTTCGGCTGCTGCTGGCCGCCGTGACCGTGCCCATGTGCGTGGCCATGGCCGTGCTGGTGCCCGCCCTGCTGGGGCGCGCCGCGGCCGGGCTTGTCGGCCGTCAGGACGGCAGTCACCGACAGCACGCCCGCCATCGCCTCGACCGCCTTCTCGGCGGCTTTCCGAAGCGGCTCCAGCTTCGGGCCGCGCTCGGGCTCGACCTGCAAGGTGAAATGTACGTGACCGGCCTTCACCGCCACGCCCTGGACCATGCCGAGCGAGACGACGTCCTGCCCGCGATCCGGGTCCTGGACGCGCTTCAGGGCTTCGAGGACGGTGGCTTCGGTCACTTGGGTCATCGGTCGGTCTGGCCGTTTGCGCTTGAATAGGAGGGGGTTGTCACAATATGCGTGTGGCCCCCGGCAATACCACAGACTTCCAAAAGCCGGGCGGAAGAGGAGCAGGGGCAATGCCTTGGCAGAATCAGGGGGGCGGCGGGCCCTGGGGCGGCGGCGGCAATAGCGGCGGCCCGTGGGGTTCGGGCAGCGGCGGCGGCGGGCCGAAGACCCCGTGGGGCGGTCGCGGCCCGGGCATGCAGCCGCCCGATCTGGAGGACATCCTCCGCAAGGGCCAGGATCGCATGCGCCGGATCTTCCCGGGCGGCGTGGGCGGCGCCCGCGGCGTCGGCTTCGCCGTGCTCATCGGCCTCGTCCTCTGGCTCGCCAGCGGCTTCTACCGCGTGGCGCCGGACGAGCAGGGCGTGGTCCTTCGCTTCGGCCAGTGGGTTCGCACCGCGACCCCGGGCCTCAACTATCATCTGCCGAAGCCGATCGAATCCGTGCTGACGCCGAACGTCACGCGCGAGAACCGGATCGAGGTCGGCTTCCGTTCGTCCGACGGATCCAGCGCCAGCCGCTCCGGCCAGCGCCGCGACGTGCAGGACGAAGCGCTGATGCTGACCGGCGACGAGAATATCGTCGACATCAAGTTCGTCGTGTTCTGGCGCGTGAAGGACGCCGGCCAGTACGTGTTCAACGTGCGCCAGCCGGAAGCGACCGTGAAGGCGGCGGCCGAGTCGGCGCTCCGCGAATCCGTCGGCCAGAAGCCGATTCAGACGGTGTTCACCGAAGGTCGCGCGCAGATCGAGCAGCAGACGGTCGAGCTGCTGCAGCGCCTTCTCGACGAGTATAAGGCCGGCATCGAGATCCGCCAGGTGCAGCTGCTCGAGGTCGATCCGCCGAGCCAAGTGGTCGACGCCTTCAACGAGGTGCAGCGCGCCCGCGCCGACAAGGAGCGGCTGCGCAACGAGGCCGACGCCTACCGCAACGACGTGGTCCCGAGAGCCCGAGGCGAGGCCGAGAAGCTGATCCAGGAAGCGCGCGCCTATCGCGAAGAGGTGGTGGCACGCGCGAACGGTGACGCCCAGCGGTTCAAGTCGATCTACGAGGCCTACAAGGTCAACAAGGACGTGACGACCCAGCGCATCTATCTCGAGACGCTCGAAGAGATCCTGCGCGGCGCGCAGAAGGTGGTGATCGACAAGCAGGCCGGCGGTTCCGGCGGCGTGCTGCCGTACCTGCCGCTGCCCGAGCTCAGAAAGAAGGCCGAGGAGAAGAAGCCATGAGCCGCCAGTTCTTGGGCGCTCTCGGCGCCGCCGTCGTCGCCCTGATCATCGTCGCCTGGGGCGCGCTGTTCACCGTGCCGCAGCAGCAGCAGGCGCTGGTGCTGCAGTTCGGCGATCCCAAGCGCGTGATCCAGGAACCGGGCCTCAAGGTGAAGCTGCCGTTCATCCAGGACGTGCAGTACTTCGAGAAGCGGATCCTCGACATCGACCCGCCGAAGCAGCAGGTGATCCTGATCGACCAGAAGCGTCTCGACGTCGACGCCTATGGCCGCTACCGGATCACCAACCCGCTGCGCTTCTACCAGACGGTCAACAACGAGGCCGGCGCCCGCGCCCGTCTCGGCGCGATCATCAACTCGGCGATGCGCCGCGTGCTCGGCAACGAGTCCCTGGCGAACCTGCTGTCGGGTCGCCGCACCCAGATCACCCAGGCGATCTTCCAGGAGGTCAACCAGGCGGCAAGCTCGCTCGGCATCGAGATGGTCGACGTCCGCATGAAGCGCGTCGACTACCCGGACCAGACCAGCCAGGCGATCTACGCCCGGATGAAGTCCGAGCGCGATCGCGAGGCGCGCGAGTTCCGCGGCGAAGGCCAGGAGGTCGCCCAGCAGATCCGGGCCGATGCGGATCGCCAGCGCGTGGTCACGGTGGCCACGGCCCAGCAGCAGGCCCAGACCCTGCGCGGCCAGGGCGACGCCCAGGCGATCCAGATCTATGCCGACGCCTTCGGGCAGGATCCGCAGTTCTTCGCCTTCTACCGCTCGATGGAAGCCTACAAGCAGGCGCTGGGCGACGGCTCGACCACCCTGGTCCTGACGCCGGACAGCGAGTTCTTCCGCTTCTTCAACGACGTCGGCGGCAAGGGGCAGCAGAAGCCCTAGACCCGGCCCGGACCTTCCGTGGAGGACGTCCTTCTCGCCGTCGGCCTCGTGCTGGCGCTGGAGG
>CAZZLX010000064.1:0-11944 GCA_964655235.1 uncultured Rhizobium sp. | reverse complement strand
GATGCCGAGGCCGGACTGCTCCACTGCCGTCTTTTCATCGAACACGTCCTTGCGGATCGCGTAATTCACGATCGGATTGACGAAGAAGATGTAGGAGGGGTCGTTGGTCTGGACCTCCTGCGCCTTGTGCACCATCTCGCGACGCTTCGCCTGGTCGGTCTCGACCTGCTGGCCGGCGGCGTACTTGTCGTATTCGGGGTTGGCGTAGCCCGGGTAGTTGTAGCCCTTGGCGCCGGTTGAAGAATGGAAGAGGTTGAAGATCACCTCGTCCGGGTCCGAGCGCTCGGGCCGGCCGACGATCGACCACATCGCCATGTCGAAGCAGGCGGCGCCCTCGCAGGTCGAGCGGTCGAAATAGACCGTGTCGAGCTTCTGCTTGTAGGGGAGCTCCTTGACCTTCACGTCGAGGCCGAGCTTCTTCCACATGTCGGCGAGCAGATAGGCTGCCTGGTTCGCGTTGGGGTTGGCGGCCTTGTTGTCGGCGGTCAGCTCGATCGAGCGGACCCGGTCGCCGGCGGCGCGCGCATCCGGCGTCATAGCCGTCAGCGCCAAGACGCCGGCGCCGAGCGCCAGCAAAGCTTTGAGCGGCTTCTTTGCAGTCATCTGCTTCTCCCGCATTGCGTGGGTGGAGTTTGCTTCCCTGTCCGGTTGTGTCGCAAAGCGGCCGTACGACCGGCAACGGTTTTCACTCAGGAAAGCTTATCGGCTGGGCGCAAATCTGCAAGAATGACTTAGCAGCCGATCAGCAGCGGAGACCACGATGACGACCCGCCAGCCCATTTCCTCCCCGGCGGCCTGGTACGGCGCGGATCTCGCGCGCCGCAACGATTGGATCCGGAACCTGACCCCGGGTGCGCTGGACGAGATCGACCGCGCGACCAAGGATGTCGTTGTGCGTGGGGTGCCGCTTTATGAGGCAACCAAGAAGGATTTTCCGCTCGATCAGGCGGCAGACCAGCTCCGCATGGTCGGTGAGGAGGTCGAGAACGGCATCGGCTTTGTCTTGATGCGCGGCATCGACGGCATGCGCTACACCAAGGACGAGCTCCGACAGATGTTCTGGGGCATGAGCCTCTATCTCGGGGCGGCGGTCCCCTTCGCCCAGCAGGCGAACAAGTTCGACGATGTCCGGAACTTCGGCGACAAGCCGGGCACCAACTTCTCGCGCGGCAACCGCACCAATGCCGAGCTGATGTTCCACACCGACACCGCCGACATCACCGCGCTCATGTGCATGCGGACGGCGCGCTCGGGCGGCGTCAGCAAGATCGCGAGCTCGATCACGATCCACAATGAGATGCTGAAGCGGCGGCCGGACCTGCTCGAACTCCTGTTCCAGCCCTACCACAGCTCGCGCAATACCGAGGAGCGTCCAGGCGAGCCGCGTTTCTACACGATGCCGGTGTTCGGCATGAAGGATGGTTACTTCGCCTCGCACATCTCGCGCCGGCTGGTTCGTGCAGCGCAGGAGTTCCCGGAGGTGCCGCGCGCGTCGCCCGAACAGTTCGAGGCGATCGATCTGCATGCGGCGATCGCCGAGGAGACCTGCCTCTATTTCGCGATGCAGCCGGGCGACATCGAGTGGTTCACCAACCACACGCTGCTGCATTCGCGGACCGAGTTCGCCGACGGCAACACCGAGGAGCAGACCCGCCATCTGCTGCGCGTCTGGCTCTCGACGCCGAACAGCCGGCCGCTGCCGGACAGCTTCAGGACGCTGTACGGGCGAGTCGGCCCGGGCGAGATCCGCGGCGGCCACTGGCGGGGCGACCACCTGCCGCACTGAGGCTTAAGAGCGGAGGTGGCAGGCGGCCCAGTGTCCGGGCCGCTTCTCCTCGAGCGGCGGCACGATCTCGCGGCACATCGGCACGGCGATCGGGCAGCGTGTGTGGAAGGGGCAGCCCGGAGGCGGCGCTGTCGGCTTCGGCAGCTCACCCTTCAGGATGATGCGTCTGCGCTTCCGCTGCGCTACCGGATCGGGGAGCGGGATCGCCGAGATCAGCGCCTCGGTGTAAGGGTGCAGCGGCTCGTTGAAGAGATTGTCGCGGGACGCGAGCTCGACGACGCGGCCGAGATACATCACGGCAACCCGGTGGCTGATGTGCCGGACCACCGACAGGTCGTGCGAGATGAACAGGTAGGAGAGGCCCAGCTTCTGCTGGAATTCCATCAGCAGGTTCAGGATCTGCGAGCGGATGGAGACGTCGAGGGCCGAGACCGGCTCGTCGCAGACGATCAGCTTGGGCTTCAGCGCCAGAGCCCGGGCAATGACCAGGCGCTGCCGTTGGCCGCCAGAGAACTCATGCGGATAGCGCGACGCGCGGTCGGGCGGCAGTCCGACGAGATGGAGCAACTCGCTGACCTGATCCTCCAGCGCCTTTCCCTGCGCCAGGCCATGTGCGAGCAGCGGCTCCCCGATACTTTCGCCGACCCGGATCTTCGGGTTCAGGGCGGAGTAGGGATCCTGGAAGATCATCTGCACGTCGCGACGGAGATCGCGTAGCGCCTCACCGTCGAGCGCGGTCACGTCGCGGCCGTCGAACCGGATCTGCCCGGCAGTCGGATGCACGAGCCGGAGGACGGCATTGCCGAGGGTGGACTTGCCGCAGCCGCTCTCGCCGACCAGGCCCAGGGTCTCCTGCTTGCCGACAGAAAAGGTGACGCCGTCGACCGCATGCACCGGCGGCGGCCGTCGTCCGCGCCAATTCGCCCGACCGGTGAAGTGGACGGCGAGATCGGTGAGGCCGAGAATCTCCCCGGTCATGCGCCGACCTCTTCATGGCGCCAGCAGGCCGAGCGTCGCCGGCCGCGGTCGACGGGCAGGAGGCCTGGCTCCTCGTCACGGCACTTGTCGATCACGAGCGGGCAGCGGCTGGCGAAACGGCAGCCGCCGCTGTGGCTACCGGGCCTGGGCACCGCGCCCTCGATCACCGGAAGGCGGGTCCCCGGCTGGTCGTCGAGGCGCGGCACGCTCCGGAGCAGCGCTTCGGTATATGGGTGACGCGGGCGGGCGAAGAGGTCGAGGGCATCCGCCTCCTCGACGATGCGGCCGGCATACATCACCAGGACGTTGTCGGCCATGTCGGCGACCACGCCCATGTCGTGGGTGATCAGGATCACGCTGGCGCCGATCTCGGCGCGGCGCTGCTTGATCAGCTCGAGGATCTGCGCCTGGATGGTGACGTCGAGGGCCGTGGTCGGCTCGTCGGCGATCAGCAGGCGAGGCTCGCTGCCTAGCGCGCCGGCGATCATGACGCGCTGGCACATGCCGCCGGAGAGCTCGAAAGGATATTGCTTCAGGCGAAGTGCTGCGTCGGTGATACCGACCGACTCCAGCAGAGCCTGTGCCTGCTTCAGGGCCTGTGCCGCGTCGATGTCGTGATGCGCGCGGACGGCCTCGACCAGCTGGTCGCCAACGGTCATCAGTGGATCGAGGGCGGCCACCGGCTCCTGGAAGATGATCGACATCTCCTTGCCGCGAAGCCGTTGCATGCCGGTCTCGTCCAGCTGATGCAGGGCCACGCCGTCGAGGTCGATCGTTCCGCCGGTACGCCGCGCCGCCGCGGGCAGCAGGTCCATCAGCGCGAAGGCGGTCATCGACTTGCCGCAGCCGCTCTCGCCGACGATGGCGACGACCTGGCTCCTGCCGACAGCGAAGGAGACGTGGTCGACCACCGCAGCACCGCCGATCATGACGGTGAGGTTCTCGACGGTCAGGAGCGGCGCCTGCGCGGTCATCAGGGAAGCGAGATGTCCGTCGTGACGAGCGTCAGCTTCATCGCGAACTTCTTCGCGTTGACCGACTTCTGGTGATGACGGGCGATCTCCTCGGCCGTGGTCACCCAGACGCCGCGGGTGTTGCAGACCTTGGTCAGCAGCTTCCTGAGCATTCGGATGCGCTGGCCGCGACCGGAGATCCAGGGATGGATCGTGATCATGAAGAGACTGCCGAACTCGCGCGTCGCCTCGAATTCCTCCATCCAGCCGTCGACGACGACATTCGGATTGGCCGGCGGGGTCTTGTCCATCGGGCCGCCGACGTAGCGGAAATAGGGCGCATCGTCGATGAACCACTGCACCGGGATCTCCGGCAGGCCGTCGAGGGTGTAGGGCACATCCATGCCCATCAGCGAGCTGTCGTAGAGGAACTTGCGCTTGCGGAGGCAGCGATGGACCGCCGGCGTCAGCTCCCACGACGGCGAGCGGTAACCGACGGGTGCCTTGCCGAGCTGCGACTTGAAGACCTTGATCGTGTGGTGAAGGATCTTGTCGTTGGCGGCTTCGTCCAGCTCGTCGACGCGCTCGTGGTAGTAGCCGTGCGCCGCAGCCTCGTGGCCGCCCTCGGCGATCGCCGGCAGGATCTCGCGGTAGGTGTCCGCGATCCAGGCCGGCGTATAGAAGCTGCCCTTGATCCCGAACTCGTCGCAGAGGCCGAGGATGCGCGACAGTCCGACGCGCGGCCCGAACCGTCGTTGTTCGATCTCGCCGAGGTTCTCGACCTTCTTGCCGCGGTTCCGCCAGATGTAGGGGCTCTCGCCGTCGACGTCGGCCGAGAACACGGCGGCCGAGGTATAGCCCTTCGGCCATTCGTACTTGGTGGCGAACTTGAACATCGGGCTCAGGCCTTCTTCTTGTAGAAGTCGGGGTTGAAGGTGCCGATCGAATTGCCACCATCGACGGCGAGGGTGGCGCCGGTGATGAAGCCGGCTGCCTCCGAGCAGAGGAACAGGATCGCGTTCGGTGCATCGTGCGGGCCGGAGGAGCGGCCCATCGGAATCCGCGCTTCCATCGCCTTCACGTACTCGTCGGTGAGCAGGCTGACCTCGCTGCCGGCGGCGAAGCCGGGCTCCACCGCGTTGACGCGAATGCCCAAGGGCGCCAGCTCTAGGGCGAAGCCCTTGGTCAGGCGATCGATCGCGGTCTTGGACGTGCAGTAGGGGACGGAGCCCATGCCCATGCGGCGGGCGGCGCCGGACGAGATGTTGATGATCGAGCCTTTGACCTTGCGCTCGACCATCAGGTTGGCCATGTCGCGCGAGATCAGGAACGGCGCCCGCAAGTTCACGTCCATCATCTCGTCGTAGGCTTCGGTCGAGATCTTCAGGACCGAGCCCGTGCGGTGATAGACGCCCGCGTTGTTGATCACGATGTCCGGCGACCTCCATTCCTTTTTCACCAGCGCCGCCAGCTTGGCGATCGACTTGGCGTCGGTCAGCTCGGTCGCGTGGGTGAGATAGCGGCCCTTCTTGAGGCCCAGTTCCTTCGGCAGGGAGGCCAGCTTCTTTGCCCGGTTGTCCGAGAGGCAGAGGAGGGCGCCGGCGGCGGCGAAATCGGTGGCGATCCTGCGGCCGATGATCCCGGCGGCGCCGGTGATCACGACCTTCTTGTCGGTGAAATCGAATTTCATGAAGAGCCTCAAGGAGTGCGGGTCTGGGAGCGCGGGTCGAAGCGGTCGCGAAGGAAGTCGCCGAGCAGATTGATCGACAGCACCAGGCCGAACAGGCAGAAGCCGGGCAGCGTCGCGATCCACCAGGCCTGGGCCACGTAGTTGCGACCGACCGAAAGGATAGAGCCCCAGCTCGGCGTCGGCGGCTGGATGCCGAGCCCGAGGAAGGAGAGGCCGGCCTCGAACAGCACCATCAGGCCGAATTCCAGCGTCGCGACGACGATCATCGGGGCCAGGATGTTCGGCAGCATATGGCGGAAAAGGAGCCGGGGGCCGCGCACGCCGGAAATCCTAGCGGCGGTGACATAGGTCAGGTTCGCGACCGAGAGGGTCTGGCCATAGGCGACGCGAGTGTAGCGGGGCCAGCGGGTCAGGCCCAGCACCAGCACCAGGTTGAGGAGGCCCGGCCCCAGGACCGCGACCGTGACGATCGCCAGCAGGATCGCCGGGATCGACAGCACGATGTCGACGAGCCGCATGATCACGACCTCGACCCAACCGCGATAGGTGCCGGCGATCATGCCGAGCGTGGTGCCGACCACGCCCGAGACGGCGACCGACAGCACGGCGACGAGCAACGAGATCCGGGCGCCGTAGATCACGCGCGAGAGCAAGTCGCGGCCGACCTCGTCGGTGCCGAGCCAGTAGACGGCGCCAGAGGCGGTGGTGAATCCGGGCGGCTTCAGTCGGGCGAGCAGGGTCTGCCGCGCCGGGTCGAAGGGCGAGATCCAGGGGGCCAGCAGCGCCATCAGCACGAAAATCAGCAGCACGACCGAGGCGGTCGCGGCGAGCGGCGTCAGGCCGAAAGGGAGGCGGCGCCGGCCCGGCACGAAGCTGCTCATGGGCTTCGCCGGGACATGCTGATGCGCGGATCGACGACGCCGTAGAGCAGGTCGGCGATGAAATTGAGCCCGATATGGGTGAAGGCGCCGAGCACGACCAGGCCCTGGACCACCAGGAAGTCGCGCGACGCGATCGACTGCACCGCGAGTTGGCCCAGGCCTGGCCAGGCGAATACGGTCTCGACGATCACGGCGCCGGCCAGCAAATTCGCGATCTCGAGCGCCGAGACGGTGATGATCGGGATCGACGCGTTGCGCAGCACGTGGCCGAGGACGACTCTGTATCCCGAGACGCCCTTGGCGCGGATGGCGCGGACGTACTCTTTGGACAGCTCTTCGATCACGCCGGTCCGCGCGATGCGGGCGTAGGTTGCCATCGACAGGGCGCCGAGGGCGATCGCCGGCATGATCACCGAGACCGAGCTTTCCGCGCCCGACGAGGGAAGCCAGCGAAGCTCGACCGCGAACAGTAGGATCAGCAGGATGCCGCTCCAGAAGGTCGGCATGCTCTGCCCGATCAGCACGATCGGCATGAATATCTTGTCGATCAGCTTGCCGCGGAAGAGTCCGGTCAACACCCCGACCGGAAGCCCGATCACGAAGGCGATCGCGAGCGCGCAGCCGCCGAGCCAGAGCGTGTAGGGCAGCCTGGACCAGATGATCTCCATCACCGGCACGCGCTGGATCAGGGAGGCGCCGAAGTCGAAGCGCAGCAGCTGAAACAGATAGTCTGCGTATTGGATGTAGAGCGGCCGATCGAAGCCCAGCAGATGGCGCAGCTGGTCGATATCGGCCTTGCTCGCGCCCTCTGGCACCAGCAGCAGCGTCGGATCGCCCGACAGGTGCATGATGATGAAGACGATGCTGATCGCGCCCCAGAAAGAGACGAGCGACTGGATGGCGCGATTGATGAGGAAGCCGGTCATCAGTCAGGCGACGGGGCCGGCGGAGGATCCCTGCCGGCCCCGTTCTACCTCTCTAAGGATCAGCCGTTCCACTTCATGTCGAAGACGAAGAAGGCTTCATTCGGCGTCGGCTGCCACTGCAGCTCCTTGCGCGAGGCGTAGATCGCCACGCCCTGGAATAGGCCGATGCCGGGCACGTCACGCTCGAGGATCTCGAATGCCTTCTTGTAGGCGTCCAGGCGCTTCTTCTCGTCCAGCGTCTCGCGCGCCGTGTCGATGAGCTTGTCGTATTCCGGGTTCTTGTACTTCGACCAGATGCTGTCGCTGCGAAACAGCGGGTTGATCACGCCGTCGGCGTCCTGGCAGGCGCAGGACCAGTTGCCGGTCGAGAGGTGCCCGGCTTCCGAGGGATTTCCCTGGCGGCGCTTCAGATAGGTCGGCTGATCGCTGGTGGCGATGTTCACCTTGAGCCCGACCTCGGCCAGCATCTGCTGGATCGCCTGGACCACGCGCTGGTCATAGACCGGCGAGGTGATGAAGGTCAGCTCCTTGCCCTCGGCTCCGGCTTCCTTGACCAGCGCCTTGGCCTTGGTCGGGTCGTAGGCGTGTCCTTGGAAGCCCTCGATGTAGCCGAAGTTGGCGGGGGTCAGCACGATGTTGACCATCTTGCCGTATCCGCCGAGGAGGGCGTCGATGATTCCCTTGCGGTCGACGGCATGCGCAATTGCGCGCCGGACCCGGACGTCGTCGGTCGGCGGATTGAGCGCATTGACGAACATGTAGCCGATGCGCTCGGTCGGGACCGAAAGGACCTGGAGGCCGGATTCCTTGGCGATCAGGGCCGCGTCATCCGGGTTTACGCCGCGGATGATGTCGGCTTTGCCTGTTTTAAGGTCAGCGATGCGCGTCGCCGCGTCGCCGACGCCGCGGAACTCGACCTTCTGGAAGGGGGCCTTGCCGCGCCAGTAGTTGGGCATCGCTTCGAGGTCGATGCGGACGCCGCGCTGCCAGATGTTCAGCTTGTAGGGACCGCTGCCGATCGGCTTCTGGTTGAACTCGACGTCGCCGACCTTCTTCACATAGCCCTCGGGCACGACCGAGAGCTTCACCAGCTGAGCGAGCAGCGCCGGGTACGGCGAGGAGGTCCGAAGCTTCACCTTGCTCCCGGAGGCGGTGGCTTCGACGATGCTGTTGAACTGGCTGAGCTGTGGGCTCTTGAAGGCCGGATTTGTGATGCGCTGGATCGAGAAGGCGACGTCCTGGGCGGTCAGCGGCGTCCCATCGTGGAACTTCGCATTTTCAACGATCTCGAACTCGACCTCGTTGTCGCTGAGGTATTTCCAGCTTTTTCCGATCTGAGGGACGATCTCGCCCTTGGCGTTCCGGGTGACCAGATTGTCGAAGATGTTTCGATAGACCGAGTAGCTGTCGGTATCCCACTGGATGTGGGGATCGAGCGTCGCGGCGTCGCCGGCGATGGTCACCAGCAGCGACTCCTTCCCCGCGGCGGTCGCGGCGCCGGTCGAGAGCGCGAGCGCGGCCAGGGCCGCCAGCGCGCTCGATGAAAGAACCCGCACGGGTCGATTGGTCTTCCTCACGGCCGTCTCCTTGCAATCGGATGAAACAGGAATGCCCAGCTGCCCGGTCTCCCGCAGCGGCTCGACGGGACAAAGACGGAAGGTATCTCTTTGCTCGACGCCCCCACGACGGACGGATGTTCCTCCGGAGGCCGCCGGGGTGTCAACGCCCGGAACGGGGCCGGAACCTCCCATTTAAGCCGGGGTTTTGATGGAGACATTTCGTTTCAGGAAGGGATTCCCAAATGCCGTCATCCACACAGACCAGTTCCGCCAAGTCCCGTGCTCGAGGCGCCATCGCGCCGGACGCGATCAAGCTGCTCAAGACCGACCATCAGGAAGTGACCGAGATGTTCGAGGCATATGAGAAGCTCGGGGATCGCGCGCAGACCAAGAAGGCGCAGATCTCCGCCAAGATTTGCAAGGCGCTTTCCGTCCACGCCCAGATTGAGGAGGAGATCTTCTATCCTGAGGTCCGAGGCGCGATCGAGGAGTCGGACCTCCTCGACGAGGCCGAGGTCGAGCACGGCAGCATCAAAGACCTCGTTGCCGACATCGAGCAGGGGCTCGACGGCGAGATCGACGGCAAGTTCGACGCCAAGGTGAAGGTCGTTTCGGAGTGGGTGAAGCACCATGTCAAGGAAGAGCAGAACGAGCTCTTCCCCAAGGTGCGCGATACCGACATCGATCTCGACGAGCTCGGAGCGCGGCTCAAGACGCGAAAAGACGAGCTGATGGCCGAGTGACGGAATAGGGCGGCCTGCGGGCCGCCCTTTCTCCAAGGAGGAAAGTTCGGACATGGCCGCACGACCGTTCTGGCAAGGCTACCTGAAGCTCTCGCTCGTGACCTGCCCGGTCGCTATGACGCCGGCCATCACAGGGTCCGAGAAGGTTCGCTTCCCTATCCTGAACGAAAAGACCGGAAATCGCGTCGTCAGCCGCTATGTCGACGCTGATACCGGCAAAGCCGTCGACGATGATGAGCAGGTGAAGGGTTACCAAGTCTCGGATGATAAGCATGTCGTAGTCGAGGACGAGGAACTGGAAGCGGTCGCGCTGGAATCCAGCCGGACAATCGATATCGAGCGCTTCGTTCCCGCCGACTCGGTGGAGCCTATCTGGCTCGACAAGGCCCATTACCTGACGCCGAACGACGAGGTCGGCGAGGAGGCTTTCGCCGTGATCCGCCAGGCGATGACTGCCACCAAGACGGCCGGGGTATCGCGTCTCGTGCTCTATCGGCGCGAGCGCGGCGTGCTGCTGAAGCCGCGCGACCGGGGCATCATCCTGTGGACGCTGCGCTTCGCCGACGAGGTGCGCGACCCGGGCGCCTACTTCGATAAGATCAAGGACGCGCACGTCAAGAAGGACGCGCTCGAGCTCGCGGAGGGGGTTATCGAGAAGCAGACTCGGGCGTGGTCGCCAAAGCTGGCCCATGACACTGTCCAGGACGCACTGCTCAAGACGATCGCGAACAAGCGCAAGAAGAAGCCGACCAACGTCGCCAAGCCAGTAAAAGCGTCCGAAGACAGCGGGGCCAAAGTCATCAACATCATGGACGCTCTGAAGCGGAGCCTCGAGGAAGGCCGCCGTGCGAAGCGCTAGCTCGCTTTCTTGCGAGGCGGGTGGGCGGTCCGCCGCGTAGCGGCCTTGCGTTTGCGCGGTGCGGCGCGGCGCGTCGTGCCGGTTTCCGTTCGGGCGCTCGGGTGCCCGACGCTCTTGCGCAACGCATCCAGGAGATCGACGACGTTGCCGCCATGCGCTGGCTTCGGCGGCGCCTTGATCTCCTTGCCCTGCTGCTTCGCCTTGATCAGCTCGGCGAGGGCATCCTCATAGCGGTCCTCGAGCTTTTCCGGCTCGAACTTGCCGCGCTTGGTCGAGATGATGTGCTTGGCGAGGTCGATCATCTCCTTCGATAGCGTCTGCTTCGTTATGTCGGAGAAGACGTCCTCTGCGGCGCGGACTTCGTAGTCGAAGTGGAGCGTGCTGGCGGTTAGGCCAGGACCATTGGGACGCAGCATCAGGAGACGCGACCGTCGAAAGAGAACAGTTCGCGCAATCCCGATTACCTTTTTCTCCTCCATCGCCTTCCGGATCAGCGCAAAGGCCTCCTGGCCGGTCGGTTCGCTCGGCGCGAGGTAGTAGGGGTTGTCGATGAAGACCTCGTCCATCTCTTCGTCCGATACGAACGAGTCGATGTCGATCGTCTTCGTGCTCTCGGGAATGGCTTCTTCTATGTCCTCGGTGGTGAGCACGACATAGTCGCCTTTGCCGATCTCGTATCCCTTCACCTGGTCGGCGCGCTCGACGGGCTTTCCGGTTTCGGAGTCGACGAACTGCCGCATGACCCGATGGCCGGTCTTGCGGTTGAGCGTGTGAAACGAGATGCGGTCGCCTTCTGAAGCTGCGGTGTAGAGCGCGACGGGGCAGCTAAGGAACCCCAGCTTCAAGTGGCCTTTCCAGTTCGCGCGCGGTGCCATGCACGAAAAACGGCAGGGGCCGTCGGCGGTTCCCGCGGAACCGCGGCGGCGGCGGGTGGTTTGGATCAGCGGAGGAGGGGGCTGCAGCAAGGCCACCCGATGATGACAGGACATCCGCATATCGTGCTGATCGAGTTCGGATATTCACAAGCTCGCAAGGCCCATCGGCCGGAACCTCCGTCGGCCGAGGTGCCGCCGCTGCCGCCGCAGGAAGTGCCGGCGCCACCACCGCCCGGCTACCTGCCCGATCCTTCGCCGACACCGCCGGTTCCGCCGCAGCCTCCGAACAGGCCGGTCAGTCAGTTCCTGCTGATGACCTCCCGCTGGAATTGACGCCGCGCGCGATCCGATGCCCGATTTTTCCGGTCCTTCTTCAAGTTTTACGGTCGCGGACGACCTGCGTGAGGCTGCCGACGCCGCCGGCCTGACCTATGTTAGCGATGACGACCCGGGATACACGCGGCGCAAATCCGGCACCGGATTTACCTATCGGTCGCCGGGCGGGCAGCGCGTTACGGACCGCGCGCTCCTGAAGCGTATGAAGGCCCTCGTGATCCCGCCGGCATGGACCCAGGTCTGGATCGGAACCGATCCCAATGGTCACCTGCTCGCGACCGGCCGCGACGCAAAGGGGCGAAAGTGTCCGTCTTCAGACTATTTAGGACAGACCGAGGTCGCTCTTAGTGGAGGCTTC
>CAZZLX010000063.1:0-11962 GCA_964655235.1 uncultured Rhizobium sp. | reverse complement strand
GAGCGGCTCAACACCGGTCCCGCCGGCGGCACCGACCACGGCTTCGATGCGGTCTACCACGATATCGTGCCGGGCGAACGCATCGTCTATTCCTACGCCATGCATCTTGACGACCGCCGGATCTCGGTGTCGCTGGCGACGGTCGAGTTCAAGGCGAAAGGCAAAGGGACGGTCCTCGTCTTCACCGAGCAGGGCGCCTTCCTCGACGGCTACGACGACGTTGCCGGGCGCGAGCACGGGACGCGGATCGGCCTCGACAACCTGGCGGCGGCCTTGGCCGGCTGACAAACCAAGGCTTTGGTTCGAGCCGCATCCTATTTATAAGTTCTCGTTTATCAGGGAACAGGGCGGCAACGACCGCCCGCGGATGGGGGCTTCTTTGAATTTCGCCAACTGGGCGACGCGCTTTCGCATCAAGCGCCCGCTCAGCCGCAAGCTGAGGATCGCGCCGGAGGAATTGCTCGACGGCGCAAAGCCCTCGGCGCTGACGCGCTTCGCGGCCGATCCGGATCTCGATCCGCTTTCGGGCGCGATCGACTTCCTGCTGGCCACATATGCCGGCGACGAGGCGCGGGCCCGGCGCGCCCTTGCGCGTCTCGATGCCGAGGCGACGTCGTCGCTTCTCGCCGAGAACGAGCTTCGCAAGCTGATCGTCGCCAGCTTCCGGCGCGCGCTCGGCAAGGGCTTCGTCGACGGCGCCAAGGCGGCGCTGCTGCTCGACTTCGCCCGGCGCTTCGATCCGCTCTTCGCCGCGCTCGCGCGCCCGCCGGCGGCACGCCCGTCCCCCGAGGTGCTCTCCTTCGACTACGTGAGGCAGCTCTCGCCGAAGCTGCGCGTCGTCCTGATGTGCGGCGCGCGCGGCGCGGCGCGGCCACACGATCTCGGTCTGCGCTTGGCGTCGGCCTTCACCACCGCCGACGTGACCTGCACGTTGATGCCCGGTGAGGCCGACGCGCGCGATATCGGCCCCAATGATCTCGTGGTGGTCGACGAGAACACGGTGTTCCGGAAGGACCCGGCGCGCCAGCAGGCTCACCTCGATCGCGTACGGCAGGTTTCGAATCGGATGTGCCGGCTGATCCCGGACCCCTGGGGGAAGGGGTTCCACGAGCAGTTCGACCGCGGCGCCGACCGCTACGACTTCCATTGGGGGATGTCGCCGGCGCTGCGTCAGGCGACGCCGGCGATCCCGCCGGAGAAGTTCTGCCTGATCCCGTTCCCGACCGGCTACGGCCGGCTGTTCGACGAGGTCGCGACGGCGCCCGCGCCAAGACCGGATCTCGGCTTCTGCGGGACGATCGAGGACTACAACATCCATCGCTACTTCTGGCTGCTGGACGCCCTCGCGCGCGGCTCCGCGCTGAAGATCGACCTGACCAGCCAGCAGCCGGACGGGCTCGATGCCGACGCCAGCCTCAGGCTCTACCTCGGCCGGCTGCTCTCGACCGGCGCCTGCCTCAGCCTGACCATGCGCTCGACCGGCGACCGCATCCTGGTCGGCCGCACCTTCGACGTGCTGCGGGGCGGGCGGCTGCTGGTCCAGGAATACACCCCGGATGCCCGCTACTACCTGAAGCCCGGCGAGGACTTCATCGAGGTCGCCGACAGCGGCGACCTTCCGGAGACGGCCGAGCAGGTGCGGGCCGGCGCCTTCGAGCGCGTCCGCGCCCAGGGGGCGGCGACCTTTGCGCGCGCCTATTCCGACCAGGCGGTGATCCGCCATCTCGCGACCTGGGTTTAAGTCCGCGACCCAGCCTTTCGCGCCCGCAGCAATTCCCCTATCTATAAGTAATGGCGCTTCCCGCCGTCGCCGACCTAAGCGAACCGATCCCGCGCTCGGGCCTTCGTGGCCGCGAGGGCCTGGTCGAGCCGCGCCGCATCGTCAACCGCCGGAAGCTGGCAACCGAGCTCGATGCGCTGGCCGACCAGGGCATGCTCGACCGCGGCGCCATCGTCGAGGTGCTGAAGCGGACATTGGCCGAAGGCCGCGCCGAGATCGCAGCCCGGCTCGAGGCCGAGAAGAGCGGCCCGGCCTGCGCGGCGGCGACGGCCTACCTGATGGACCAGGTGATCCGTGTCCTCTTCGACGTGGTCGAGACCACGATGTTCCCGGTCGCGAACCCGACCGAGGGCGAGCGCCTGGCGCTGGCGGCGATCGGCGGCTACGGCCGCGGCGAGCTGGCGCCCTATTCCGACATCGATCTTCTTTTTCTGCTTCCCTACAAGACGACGCCGCGCGCCGAGCAGATCGTCGAGTCGATCCTCTACGTGCTCTGGGACCTCGGCCTCAAGGTCGGTCACGCGGTGCGCTCGGTCGAGGAATGCATTCGCCAGGCGAAGGCGGACATGACCATCCGCACCTCGCTGCTGGAGGTTCGCTACATCTGGGGCGACCAGAAGCTGCACCAGGACTTCAGGCGCCGCTTCCAGAAGGAGATCGTCTCGGGCACGGCGCAGGAGTTCGTCGAGGCCAAGCTCGGCGAGATGCAGAAGCGCCACCAGAAGCTCGGCGACTCGCGCTACGTGGTCGAGCCGAACATCAAGGACGGCAAGGGGGGCCTGCGCGACCTGCACACGCTCTTCTGGATCGCCAAGTACGTCTATCGCGTCGACGGCGTCGAGGAGCTGGTGGCCAAGGGCGTGATCACCGAGGCGGAGGCGCGCACCTTCGCCAAGGCGCATCACTTCCTGTGGACGCTGCGCTTCCACCTGCATCTGGTCGCGAAGCGGCCGGAGGAGCGCCTGACCTTCGACGTGCAGCGCGAGATCGGTGGCCGCATGGGCTATCGCGACCATGCTGGCACGCGCGGCGTCGAGCGCTTCATGAAGCACTATTACCTGGTCGCCAAGGACGTCGGCGACCTGACACGCATCCTCTGCGCGGCGATCGAGAGCCAGAACCAGCGCCCGCCGCGCTTCCGCCTTCCCACCTTCTCGCTTCGCCGCCGCAACCTCGACGGCTTCGTGCTCGAAGGCGAGCGGCTGGCGGTGACCTCGGACGACGCCTTCGCCAAGGATCCGGTGGCGCTGCTGCGTCTCTTCCACGTGGCGCAGACCCACGACCTCGACATCCATCCGCGCACGCTGCAGCTGGCTACGCGCCATCTCGACCTCATCGACGCGAAGCTCCGCGCCAATCCGGAGGCGAACCGCCTCTTCCTCGAGACGCTGGCGGCGCCCCGCGATTCCGAGCGCATCCTGCGTCGCATGAACGAGGTCGGCGTCTTCGGCCGCTTCGTCCCCGACTTCGGCCGCGTCGTCGCCCAGATGCAGTTCGACATGTACCACGTGTACACCGTCGACGAGCACACGCTGTTCGCGCTCGGCATCATTCATCGGATCGAGGACGGCAAGCTCACCCAGGACCATCCGCTCTCGGCCGAGGTGATCCACAAGGTGCAGTCGCGCCGTGCGCTCTATGTGGCGCTGCTGCTCCACGACATCGCCAAGGGCCGCGGCGGGGATCACTCCGAGCTCGGTGCCGAGGTGGCGCGCAAGTTCGGGCCGCGCGTCGTGCTCTTTCCCGAGGAGACCGAGACCGTCGCCTGGCTGGTGCTGCACCACCTCGCGATGAGCAACACCGCCTTCAAGCGCGACATCAACGATCCGAAGACGATCTCGGACTTCGCCGCGCTGGTGCAGTCGCCAGAGCGCCTGCGCCTGCTGCTGGTCCTGACCGTCGCAGACATCAGGGGCGTCGGCCCCAACATCTGGAACAACTGGAAGGCGGCCCTGCTCCGCGAGCTCTACTGGCGGACCGAGGAGGTGCTGCTCGGCACCTCGCCGGAAGCCGGCAAGGCCGACCGCGTGCGCGCGGCGCAGACCGCGCTCCGCGACGAGCTCAAGGACTGGTCGGACAAGGCCTTCGCCCAGCATGTCGAGAAGGGCTATCCGGACTACTGGCTCGGGCTCGACACGCAGACGCATGCGCGGCACGCGCGCCTGGTCCGCCGTGCCGAGAAGGAGGCGGCACCGCTCGCGATCGACACGCAGGTCGATCCCAGGCGCTCGGTCACCGAGATCACGATCTACACCGCCGACCACCCGGGCCTGTTCTCGCGCATCGCCGGCGCGATCGCGGTCTCCGGCGCCAACATCGTGGATGCGCGCATCTACACGCTCGCCAACGGCATGGCGCTTGACACCTTCGGCATCCAGGACGGCGAGGGGAAGGCGGTCGAGCGTGCGGACAAGCTGGCGAAGCTCGCCGTGCTGATCGAGCAATCTTTGAATGGCAAGCTCAAGACGCTGGAGGAGCTGGCGCGCCGTGCCCGCCCGACGCGCACCCGCGCGCTGGCGATGCCGCCTCGCGTGCTGATCGACAACAAGGCGTCGGCGACCCACACGCTGATCGAGATCAACGGCCGCGACCGGCCGGGCCTGCTGTTCCAGATCACGCGGGCGCTGACCCAGCTCAACCTGCAGATCTCGACCGCGAAGATCTCGACCTATGGCGAGCGCGTCGTCGACGTCTTCTATGTGAAGGACGTGTTCGGCCTCAAGGTCGAGCAGGAGCATCGCCTCGTCGACATTCGGGCCCGCCTGATCGAGGCACTCGCCGAAACGCCCGCCGATCCCAAGCGCCGCGCCCAGCCGGGCAAGGGCCAGGCGGCGTGAGTCCCGCTTTCTGACTCGCGCTTTGCAGGCATCCCCCACCCTGGCCCTCCCCCACGAAGGGGGGAGGGGACACGAGGCCGTCTCGGACTCCCTCCTCCCGCGGCGCGTGGGGGCGGGTCGGAGTGGGGAGTGGTCCCCGCAAGGCTCGGTGTAGTCCGATGCCCCTCCGTTCTATCGCCACCGTCGGCGGCTACACGCTATTGAGCCGCATCGTCGGCTTCCTCCGCGATCTCTTCTTCGCGGCGATGCTCGGCGCGGGGCCGATCGCGGATGCCTTCGTCGTCGCCTTCAGGCTGCCGAACCTGTTCCGCGCGCTCTCGGCCGAAGGCGCGTTTTCGGCGGCCTTCGTCCCGATCTACGCGCGGCTCCTGGTCGACGGCCGGGTCGTGGCGCAGCGCTTCGCCGAAGACACGCTGGCGATGATGGTGGCGATCCTCACCGTCGCGGTCGTCGTCGGCGAGGCGGCGATGCCGTGGATCATGCGCGGCCTCGCCCCCGGCTTCGCCGACGACCCGAAGCAGATGGCGCTGGTGATCGAGCTCGGCCGCATCACCTTCCCCTATCTGCTGCTGATCTCGCTGACCGCGTTCCAGGGCGCGGTGCTGAACGCGCATCACCGCTTCGCGGCGATGGCGGCGGCGCCGATCCTGCTGAACTTGGCGCTGCTCGCGGTGCCACCGGCGCTGCTCGTCTTCGGCGTCGACGATCCGCACTCGTTCTCGTGGGCGGTGATCGGCGGCGGCATCCTCCAGTTCCTGTTCCTGGCCTATGTCTGCCAGCGCGAAGGCATCCGCCTGGCGATGCCGCGGCCGAGCTTCGGACCGAACGTGCGCCGGCTCTTCGCGCGCATGGGGCCCGGCGTGATCGGCGCCGGTGTCACCCAGCTCAACCTCGTCGTCGGCACCGTGCTGGCGACGATGATCGCGGAAGGCGCGGTCTCGTATCTCTACTACGCTGATCGCCTTTCGCAGCTTCCGCTCGGCGTCGTCGGCACGGCGGTCGGCACCGCGCTGCTGCCGATGCTCTCATCCCAGCTAAAGACCAATCCCTCCGACGCGCTGATCACGCATAACCGCGCGATCGAGGCGGCGCTGCTGCTGGCGCTGCCGGCGGCGGCGGGCCTGATCGCGCTGGCCGAGCCGATCGTCACCGTGCTCTTCGTCCGCGGCGCCTTCGGCTTGCCTGAAGCGAAGGCGACCGCCCAGGCGGTCGCGGCCTACTCGCTGGGCCTGCCCGCCTTCGTGCTGGTCAAGGCGCTGTCGCCCGGATTCCTCGCGCGCGAGGACACGGCGACGCCGGTCCGGCTCGGCATGGTCGCGATCGCGGTCAACCTCGCGCTCAACCTCGCGCTGATGAAGCCGCTCGGCCATGTCGGCATCGCGCTCGGCACCTCGATCGCCGCCTGGGTCAACGTCGCGCTGCTGTGGGGCACGCTCGGCCGCCGCGGCCATTTCACGCTCGATCTCAGAGCGCGAAAGACAGTGCCGAAGCTCGTGCTCGTCTCCGCGGTCATGGGCGCCGCCGTCTGGGCGGCGGAGCCTTATGCGCCGAAGGGCGTCGTCGGCTTGGCGCTGCTGATCGGCCTCGGCGGCGTGGTCTTCGCGAGCCTTGCCCTGATCACCCGCGCCGCCAGCATTGCCGATCTGAGGCGTGCGTTCCGCAAATAGCTAGGTGTAGACGATGAAGCCCAGCACCGCGTCGATGAACGCCTGGTGCTCGTCGGCGCGGACCATGTGGCTGCTGTTCTCGAAGATGCGAAGGTCCGATCCCGGTATCAGCCGATGCATCTCCTCGGAGAATTCGGGTGCTGTGATCCAGTCATGGCGGCCGGCGATGATCAGGGTCTTCGCCGTGATGTTCTTGAGCTCCGGCCTGAGGTCGAGCGTGTGCAGGAAACCGCCGGGGCCGAAAGCGTGCTTCTGCGCCTCGGGCGAGGGTATCAGCCGCTCGTTGCTCCAGCCGTCCGCGACCTTGGGGTCGTAGGTCGTCGAGTAGAGCGGCGCCATCGCCACGTAGAAGGCACGCATCTCCTCGGGCGTCGTCAGCACGCCGGAGAAGAGCTGCTCGGCCGCCTTGACCTGCGCCTGGTTGCCGCGCTCGCGCACAATCTCGACCGCGCGCTTCATGAAGCCGGCATGGGACGCGGTGACGACCAGGATCAGGTGCGAGACGCTGCCGGGATATCGCGCCGCATGCGCCTGGGCCACCATGCCGCCGTAGCTGTGGCCGATCGAGACGATCTTGCCCAGCCCGAGATACTGCCGCAGCGCCTCCATGTCCTCGACCGACTCGTCCAAGGTCAGGCGGCTGACGTCGCCGCCGCGCAAGGAGCGCCCGTGGCCGCGCTGGTCGAAATGCACGAGCTGCATGCGCTGGCTGAGCGGCGAGAACGACGGCTTGAAGCCGGTGTGATCGCTGCCCGGCCCGCCATGGACCAGCATGGCCACCGGCCGCTCGCGCATCCGGTTGCCGTCGGGGACGAGGCCCGTGCCCTCGATGTCGAAGAAGATCTCGGTGCCGCGGATCGATGCCTTCATTCGGGCGCTTACTTCCAGACCTGGCTTGCGATGCGCAGGAAGTTACCGCCGAGAATGCCGCGGATCGCGGTTTCATCGTACCCGCGGTCGAGAAGCGCCTGGGTCACCTTGGGAAAATCGTCGGGCGGGATGTAGCCGATCTTGGCGCCGGGCGCGTATTGCCTGACCGGCCAGTAGTCGCGGTGCTTCTCGAGGAAGCCGCCGAAGTCGTCCTTCTTGAAGACGGTGTCCATGCCGATGCCGACATGCTCGGGCCCGATCTTCTCGACCATGTAGTCGATGTGCTCGACCAGATGCGCGATCGTCGGCCCATTCGGCCCCAGGAAGCGGCCGACGCCGGCGACGCCGACCACGCCGCCGGTCGCCGCACACGCCTTGATCTGGTCGTCCCAGATGTTGCGTTCGTGATCCCAGAGCTTACGGGAATTCGAGTGCGAGAAGATCACCGGCTTCTCCGAGACCTCCATCGCCTCCATCGTGGTCCTGTGGGCCGAGTGCGAGCAATCGACCACCATGCCGACCCGGTTCATCTCGCGGATCACCTCGCGGCCGAACTTGGTCAGGCCGACGTTCTCGTCGTGGCAGCCGCCGCCGGCGAGGTTGTTGCGGTTGTAGGCGAACAGCATGTGGCGGACGCCGAGCCTGTAGTAGAGCTCGACCATGCCGACGTCGCCCTTGAGCGCGTTCATGCCCTCGATGTCGTAGGTGACCGCGAGCTTGCCCTCGCGCTTGGCGCGATGGATGTCCGCGACCGTCTCGACCTGGACCAGAAGCTCGGGATGCTCGCGCACCCATTTGCGGTAGTAGGCGAGCGCGTCGATGCCGAGGTCCCACGGCGTCACGTCGAAGGAGACGTTGATCGAGAGGTAGTCGACGCCGGCGTTGAACCAGCGGTCGAGGCCGTCGACCGAGCCCGGGCCGGTGAAGGCGAAGCCGCAATGGTCGTCCCAGACCAGCGCCTCGCGATGGATCCGTGCCGCCTCGGGGGAGATCCCCCAGGCATTGGTGTCGATATCGGGCATTCAGGGCCTCCCTCTGCGTGAGGCGATCAGAGCCCGTCCGCATCGGCTTCGCAACAATTGACGGACAGGGCCGAAGCGGGGATAAACGGCGGCCGCCCGTCCCAGGAGCTCAAATCCGTGTCCGTCTCCCTGATCTTCTCCGGCATGCAGCCGACCGGCAACCTGCACCTCGGCAACTATCTCGGTGCGCTCAAGAACTGGGTGAAGCTCCAGGACAAGGCGTCGTGCATCTACTGCGTGGTCGACCTGCACGCGATCACCATCCCGCAGGATCCGAAGGAGCTGCGCGCGGCGACCCGCGAGGTCGCGGCCGCCTACCTCGCCGCCGGCATCGACGCCAGGAAGCACATCCTGTTCAACCAGAGCCGCGTTCGCGCGCATGCCGAGCTCGCCTGGATCTTCAACTGCGTCGCCCGCATCGGCTGGCTCAACCGCATGACGCAATTCAAGGACAAGGCCGGCAAGAACCGTGACAACGCGCTGGTCGGCCTCTACGCCTATCCGGTGCTGATGGCGGCCGACATCCTCGTCTATCACGCCAACGGCGTTCCGGTCGGCGAGGACCAGAAGCAGCATGTCGAGCTGACGCGCGACATCGCCCAGGCCTTCAACAGTATGTTCGGCGTCCAGTTCTTCCCGCAGCCCGAGCCGATGATCCTCGGCGAGGCGACGCGCGTGATGAGCCTCCGCGACGGCACCAAGAAGATGTCGAAGTCGGATGCCTCCGAC
Source organism: uncultured Rhizobium sp. (assembly GCA_964655235.1). Lineage (GTDB taxonomy): Bacteria > Pseudomonadota > Alphaproteobacteria > SHVZ01 > SHVZ01 > SHVZ01. The sequence continues at coordinate 3,057 of CAZZLX010000063.1, read as the reverse complement.
TACTCGCGCATCAACCTGACCGACGACGCCGACACGATCGCGCTCAAGATCCAGAAGGCGAAGACCGACCCGAACCCGCTGCCCGACGACGTGAAGGGGCTCGAGGGGCGGCCGGAGGCCGATAACCTGATGACGATCTATGCCGCTCTCGCCGACAAGACCACGGCGGACGTCGTGCCCGAATTCGCCGGAAAGTCGTTCTCGGAGTTCAAGAAGACGCTGGTCGAGCTCGCCGTCTCGGTGCTGGGCCCGATCAACGCCGAGATGCGGCGCCTCAAGGCCGATCCGGGATATGTCGACTCGGTGCTGAAGGACGGCGGCGAGCGCGCCTCGGCGCTGGCCGATCCGATCCTGAAGCAGACCTACGAGATCGTCGGCTTCCTAAAGGACTGACGTGCGCGCGGCCCTGGTCGTTCTCGCCTGCATCCTGCCCCCGCTGGCGCTGCTGCTGGCGCGGATGCCGAGACAGGCGGCGATCAACCTTGCGATCTGCGTCGGCGCGATACTGGGATCCGGCATGCCGGTCGTGGCGCTGACGCTCGCGCTTGCCGCGACGGTTCATGCCGTCTGGCTGCTCCATCGCCAGCGCTCGTCTCAGGCGACGTAGGACCAGAGCGAGGCCAGCAGCGCCAGCGCCATCAGCGCCGAGGCGAGCCATCCGAGAACCTTGAGCCACGTCGGCAGGTTCAGGCCCGACTCGCCGTCGCCTTTCACCACGATCATCATCGCGAACATGATCGGCACGGCGACGACGCCGTTGATGACCGCGGTCCAGAACAGCAGCGTCATCGCGTCGATCCGCAGCAGCGCGAGCGCGGCGCCGCCCAGCGTCGCGGCGCCGACCACGCCGTAGAAGCCGCGGGCACGGTGCGCCGGAAGCTCGAGGCCGCGCCGCATGCCGAAGATCTCGGCGACCGCATAGGCGGCCGATCCCGCGAGCACGGGTACCGCCAGCAGCCCTGTGCCGACGAGGCCGAACGCGAACAGCAGGAAGGTGAGGTCGCCGGCGATGGGTCGGAGCGCCTCGGCCGCTTGCGCTGCGGTCGCGATCTCGGTCACGCCGTTGGCATGCAGGGTCGCCGCGGTGGTGACGATGATGAAGAAGGCGACCGCGTTCGATGCCGCCATGCCGACCCAGGTGTCGATCGAGATGTGCGACAGCTCCTCGCTGCTGGCCTCGCGCGCGCGGCGCCGATGGCTCAGCTGGGACTCCTCGACCTCCTGCGATGCCTGCCAGAAGAAGAGATAGGGGCTGATCGTGGTGCCGAGCAGCGCCACGATCATCAGCAGCATGTCGCGGTCGGGCTTGACGTAGGGAAGGAACGTCGTCTGCAGCACTTGGCCCCAAGGCACCGTGACGCTGAAGGCGACGGCGACGTAGATCAGCAGCGCCAAGGTCAGGAATTTAAGGAACCCGGCATAGCGGTGATAGGGGATGAAGATCTCGGTCACCAGGCAGACGACGCCGAAGACGACTGCGTAGATCATTGCCGGTCCGCCGACGACGAGGTTCACCGCCTCGCCCATCGCCGCCAGGTCGGCAGCGATGTTGATCGTGTTGGCGACGAGCAGAAGCGCGACCAGCACGTAGACCGCCGGGCGCGGCAAGTGCGTGGCGATGTTGCGCGCGAGACCGCGGCCGGTCTGCCAGCCGATGCGCGCGGAGATGATCTGGATCGCTGCCATCAGCGGCAGCGTCAGGAACACGGTCCAGGTGAGGGCGTAGCCGAACTGCGCGCCGGCCTGGGAGTATGTCGCGATGCCGCTCGGATCGTCGTCGGCCGCGCCGGTGATCAGGCCGGGTCCCAGCGCCTTCCAGAAACGATAGGGCTTTTTCTTGTTGGTCTCGTCGGCCACGTCTCGCCTCTTGCTCCGGGTCAGGGGCTTTGCAGCAACCGATCGTCCTCGATCATGGTTCCCTCGGCCGTGGCCGCAGCGATCTCGTCCGGCGACGGGACGACCGAAGCGTAGGCCGCCTCGACGCGGCCGGCCAGGATCTCCGCGTGCCAGGCACGCCAATGGCCGCCGAGCTTCGGATCGAGACGGTCGTTGCGGGCATAGGCCGCGCCGCCGGCGGTGGCCTTCCGTATGAAGTGGTCCCGCCCACGGATGGGGAAATGGCGGATCAGGATCTCGCGCGCGATCGCCGGCCGCGGGTCGCGCATCTCGGCGTTGTGGCAGCCCTGGGTCAGGCGGACGAGGTCGGCGGCGCGCGCCAGCACCTTCGGCTGGATCGGGCGCAGCAGCTCGGTGCGGGCATCGCCGCGCGGACGTGCCACCAGATGCTTCGCCGCGGCGAACGACCATGCCTCGTCCGGCGCCGCCACCCGGTTGGCGCGGCGGCAGAAAAGCAGGTTCGCCGGTGTCCCGGTGATCGCCTCGCGCAGCGGCCCGCACCAGAATTCGTCGGCGTCGTTGGAGAGAATCCAGTCGGCGCCGTAGCGTGTGCGTGCGACGTCTGCCATCTCGGTCGTCAGCCGCGCCTGGTCGAAGCTGTCGTCGGGATCGTGGCGGAGATGCAGCACGCCGTCCTTAGCGAAGCCTTCCAGGATCTCGACTGTGCCGTCGGTCGACCCGTTGTCGGTGGCGACGATGTGGTCGACGCCCGAGGCCAGGTGATGGCGAATGTTCGCCGCGACGATCTCCGCCTCGTCGCGGACGAGGAGGGTCATCACCAGCCTCATTTCTTCGCCGCGAGCAGTCCCTTCAGCCGGTAGAGCGCGTCCAGCGCCTCCTTCGGCGACATCTCGTCCGGATTGATCTGGCCCAGCGCCACCTCGGCTGCACTCGGCTCGGCGCGGAGCTTGGCGGACTGCGGGCGCGATGCCGCGAACAGCGGCAGGTCGTCGGCGAGCCTGGCGGCTGATCCGGCGCGCTCGCCGGTCTCGAGCGCGCGCAGCACCTCCTCGGCGCGGTCGAGCACGGCATTCGGCAGGCCGGCGAGGCGCGCGACGTGCAGGCCGTAGGAGCGGTCTGCGGCGCCGACCGCGACCTCGTGCAGGAAGACGACGTCGCCCTGCCACTCCTTGACGCGCATCGTGCGGCAGGCGAGTGCCG
>CAZZLX010000062.1:0-12121 GCA_964655235.1 uncultured Rhizobium sp. | reverse complement strand
CACGATGCGGATCACGGCCTCGTCGGCGCGCGGCGGATCGAGGCTCAGCTCCTCGATCCGGAACGGCCCGCCCTTCCGCCTGATGACGGCGGCGGTGATGCGTCTGGAGCCGGCCATGACCCGAGCATAACCCCGTCGGCAGCGCGGATGTCGCGGCCCCGCCATCGGCGGATTGATTGGCGAAGGGGAGGCGAAACCCCATATCGTCGGGGACACTTCTTCTTCTCCAGGCCGGTTCCCCGTGATTCCCTTCTCCGTCCTCGACCTCTCGCCGATCACGCTTGGCAGCGACGCCGCCCAGGCGTTCCGGAACTCCCTCGACCTCGCGCAGCACGCCGAGCGCTGGGGCTACAAGCGCTACTGGATGGCCGAGCATCACAACATGCCCGGCATCGCCAGTGCCGCGACCTCGGTGGTGATCGCGCATGTCGCCGGCGGCACCAAGACGATCCGCGTCGGCTCCGGCGGCATCATGCTGCCGAACCATGCGCCGCTGGTGATCGCCGAGCAGTTCGGCACGCTGGAGGCGCTGTTCCCCGGGCGCATCGATCTCGGCCTCGGTCGCGCGCCCGGCACCGACCAGCGGACGGCGCAGGCACTCCGCCGCTACTTCGAGGCCGCCGACAGCTTCCCGCAGGACGTGCTCGAGCTTCAGGCCTTCTTCGCGCCGGCGCAGCCCGGGCAGGCGGTGCGCGCCGTTCCGGGCGCCGGCATGAACATCCCGATCTGGATCCTGGGCTCCAGCCTGTTCGGCGCGCAGCTCGCCGCGGCCCTGGGGCTGCCCTATGCCTTCGCCTCGCATTTCGCGCCCGACCAGCTGATGGAGGCGCTCGAGGTCTACCGCCACCAGTTCAAGCCGTCGGAGACGCTGGCGAAGCCCTACGCGATGGCGGGCTTGAGCGTGGTTGCCGCCGACACCGACGCCGAGGCGAAGCGCCTGGCAACGTCGCTGCAGCAGAGCTGGATCAACCTCCGCCGCGGCAATCCGGGCCAGCTGCCGCCGCCGGTCGAGACGACGGAAGGCCTGTGGTCGGAGGCGGAGGTCGCCAGGCTCACCCAAGGGCTCCGCATGGCGGTGATCGGCGGTCCCGATACGGTCGAGAAGGGCGTTCGCGCCTTCATGGATGCGACCCAGGTCGACGAGATCATCTTCACCGGCCAGATCTACGACCACGCCGCGCGGCTGCGCTCGTTCGAGATCGTCGCCGGCATCCGCGAGAAGATGGCGAAAGCGGCTTAAGTCTTCTTCGTAAGGCCGGGGCTGAGCCGGCTCTCGATCTCGTCGGCCGCCGCCTCGTGGTCGCGGGCGAGATCCTCATACATGTCGCCGAGGTCCGGCTGGGCGGCGGCCTGCCGGCGCATCTCCGCCGCCTGCCTGCGGTGCTTCCTGGCCTCTTCGAGGAGGTTCAGGGATTTGTCGCCGGTCATGGCGGGAGTGGCGACCCCGGCTGGATTCGAACCAGCGACCCACAGCTTAGAAGGCTCAGAGAGTGGCGGATTCCCGCCATTATTTGGACTTTCAGCATCGGCAACACCCCACGTGATCTCAACGGTTTATGCGCGCGAGTCCAAATGAAAAACGTGCTCCAGAGAAACAACTCACGCGAGAAGTTCTGCCTTGAGATCTTGGCGCGATGGCTTGACGTAACCTTCCCCTGCTACCACATCGACGCATAGTTTCACCAACGTGAGGTCTCGGCGTGTCGAAGTTGTACGGATACCTTGGCCTGGCGATTGCTGGCGCTCTGATTCTCCAGGTCGATGTTCAAGAGTCTTGGGCCGCCCGGGACGCCCTCACGCCGCAAAAGCCTGACCAGGGGCCGCTCGATCTGCCGCCTGCTCCGGCTTGGACGTTTTTGGGAACATCGTCGAGCACGGCTACAGAGGTCACTATCGGGAACACGATCGAAGGGCCGGACCTGAGGGGCATCGCTCCTCATGCGCTGGAACGAGATCGGCGAATCGCCTTCGATCCGTCGAGGCAGGCGCCAGCCTCGCATATTCGATATCTGTCTAGCGTGAGCCGATCCGAGCTGGGAAAGACCTCCGGCGGCTGGACGACATCGGGCACGGGGTCATTCGACTGAGTGCTCGGCCGAAGGTTCCGGCATCGTCGCATTCCTTGCGCCGCTTACGCCTACGCGCCGTTTTGGAACTCGTCTTCCGCGGCGCGAGGTTCTTTCAGACTTATTTGCGAGTGGTGGCGACCCCGGCAGGACTTGAACCTGCAACCACCGGCTTAGAAGGCCGGTGCTCTATCCGTTGAGCTACGGGGCCCAACCCACCCTTTCGCAGACCCACTTTCTTACTGGAAAATGGGAGTCCAAATGAAAAGTCCAAATAGCCGCAGATTTCCGCCATTCTCAACAGCTTGGAAGGCTGTTGCTCTGATCCCCTGAGCTACGGGGCCGCGAATGACCTAGTGGGTCCAGGGTCTGTAGCGGTCGAACTTGAAATTGTCGGCGTAGGCCTTCGGCTTCATGCGCCGGTCGTGAGCAGCCACCAGCGTGTAGGTGTAGCCGTGCTTGTCGGCATGCGCGACCGCCTCCTCCCGGGTGGGGAAGGTCATGCGCACCTGCTCCTTGGTGTCGCCGCCGCCGGTCCAGCCCATCAGCGGCTCGGGTCCGCGAGCGCGCGTCGGCTCGAACTCCATCACCCATTCCTGGGCCTTGCCCCGGCCGGACTGCATCGCGGTCTTGGCCGGCTGGTAGATGCGAACCTGCATGACGGCTCCGGTCCTTAAAACTCGTCTCTCAAGGCGGGCGCTGGTCGGGGTGAGAGGATTCGAACCTCCGACCCTCTGCTCCCAAAGCAGATGCGCTACCAGACTGCGCTACACCCCGGCCTTTGCGCTGCGGAGGGCTTAACATCCCGGACCCGGGCCCGGCAACGCCCAAGATCCTGTAACCGGCCAGCGCGATCAAGGCCTTGCCGCCCCATCGCCCGGCGTGACATCGTTTCTGAAAGAACCGGAGCGTAGTCCGGCCCGCCCAGGCTTCCCGTCCCATCCATTTTTCCGGCAGGTTCCCGATGTCGACACAGATCCGTCTGACCGATTCTGGCCGTCTGGACGCGCTCAAGTGGCGCTGCATCGGCCCCGCCCGCGGCGGCCGCGTCGTCGCGGTCGCGGGCGATCCCAACGACCCGATGACCTTCTATTTCGGCGCCTGCGCCGGCGGCGTCTGGAAGACGGTCGACGGCGGCGTCTACTGGCGCTGCGTCTCCGACGGGTTCTTCACCAGCGCCACGGTCGGTGCGATCGCGGTCGCGCGCTCGGACGCCAACGTGATCTACGCCGGCATGGGCGAGACCACGATCCGCATCGACGTGTCCTACGGCGACGGCGTCTACAAGTCGGTCGACGCCGGCCGCACCTGGTCCCATGTCGGCCTCAAGGAGACGAAGCATATCGGCCGCGTGCTGATCCACCCGGACAACCCGGACCTCGTCTACATCGCCGCGCTCGGCGACGCCTTCGGCCCGAACGAGGAGCGCGGCGTGTTCCGCTCCAAGGACGGCGGCAAGACCTGGCAAAAGATCCTCTATCGCGGCAAGGACGCGGGCTGCGTCGACATGTCGATGGACCCGCACAACCCGCGGATCCTCTACGCCGCCTTCTGGCAGACCCGCCGCAGCTTCTGGAAGCTCGACAGCGGCGGCCCGGGCTCCGGCCTGTTCCGCTCGGTCGACGGCGGCGACACCTGGGAGGAGCTGAGCGGCAAGCACGGTCTCCCGGCGACGCCCTACGGCAAGGTCGGCGTCTCGGTCTCGGCCGCCAAGGCCGGCCGCGTCTACGCCCTGGTCGAGGCGGAGGGCGACAAGTGCGGCCTCTATCGCACCGACGACTACGGCAACCACTGGATCCAGGTCTCGCCCAACCGCGACCTGATGCACCGGCCTTGGTACTACACGCATGTCTTCGCCTGCCCCGGCCAGGCTGACACCGTCTACGTGACGAACTACCAGATGTGGAAGTCGACCGACGGCGGCGTGACCTTCCACGAGGTGACGACGCCCCACGGCGACAACCACGACCTCTGGATCGACCTCGAGAACCCGAACCGGATGATCGAGGGCAACGACGGCGGCGCTTGCGTGTCCTTCAACGGCGGCCGCAGCTGGTCGTCGATCTACAATCAGAAGACCGCGCAGTTCTACCGGATGGACATCGACAACCAGTATCCGTACCGGGTCTACGCGACGCAGCAGGACAACACTTCGATCTCGGTACCGAGCGCGTCCGAATGGGGCGTGATCACGCTGTCCGACTGCACCTATCCCGGCACCGGCGAGAGCGGCTTCATCGCGGTCCATCCCGACGACTCGAACATCGTCTATGTCGGCGCGGTCGGGTCCAGCCCGGGCGGCGCCGGCGCGCTGCAGCGCTACGACCACCGCACGCGCCAGATGCAGCTGGTCAACGTGTGGCCGGAGGAGTCGACCGGCATCGCGCCCAAGAACATGAAGTACCGTTTCGCCTGGACCTTCCCGCTGGCCTTCTCGCCGCACGACTCCAAGACGCTCTATGCCGGCGGCAACCGCGTATTCCGCACGCGCGACGAGGGCATGAGCTGGACGCCGATCTCGCCGGATCTCAGCCTCAACGATCCCAAGCGCATGGACTATTCGGGCGGGCTCCTCACCCACGACACTGCCGGCGCCGAGGTGCACGCGACCTGTGCTTCGGTCGTCGAGTCGATCCACGCCAAGGGCGAGATCTGGGCCTCGACCGACGACGGCCTCGTCCACGTCACGCGAAACGACGGCAAGAGCTGGACCGACGTGACGCCGAAGGGCATGCCGAAGCTCGCCTATGTCGGCTGCGTCGAGGTCTCGCCGCACAGCGCGAAGACCGTTTATGTCGCCGCGACGCGCTTCAAGGCCGCTGACTACAATCCCTACCTCTTCCGGACCGACGACGGCGGCAAGAGCTGGAAGTCGATCAACGGCAACTTCCCGAAGGACGAGATCACCCGCGTGATCCGCACCGATCCGGTGAAGCCTGGACTGCTCTATGTCGGCACCGAGACCGGCGTCTTCTTCTCGATCGACGACGGCGCCAACTGGACGCGGATGGAAGGCGGCTTCCCCTGCGTTCCGGTCTACGACCTGAAGCTCAAGGGCGCCGACCTCGTCGCCGCCACCCATGGCCGGTCGTTCTGGATCCTCGACGACGTGACGCCGCTGCGCGAGCTCGTCGCCAATCCGAAGAAGGTCCAGCTGGTGACCCCGCGCGAGACGGTGCGCAACCGCCTTGCCTGGAGCGCCGGCATGAGCTTCACCAAGACCGGCATCAGCTACAGCCCGGCCTTCGGCATCGGCGCCTCGACCGAAGGCTTCGAGCGCGTCGATGGCAGCCGCTATCGCCACTTCCTCGACGTCGGCGAGAACCCGCCGAACGGTGCGATCGTCTACTATTGGCTTCCGAAGGACTCGGAAAAGCCGATCACGCTCAGCTTCCAGGAGCCGGGCGGGCGCACCATCGTCAGCTACCGCAGCGACGACAAGGACGCGCCGCACCACAAGCGGCCGGGCACCAAGGCGGGCCTCAACCGCTTCGTGTGGGACCTGAAGCATGGCGGGCCGACCAAGCTCGACCAATCGCTGGTCGTCCGGAAGTACAAGCCCTTCGCCGACGAGGGCGGGGATCCGTCCGGCCCGGTGGTGAAGCCGGGCTCCTACCGGGTGACGCTCCAGGTCGACGGCACCTCCCAGTCCGCCGACTTCCCGGTGGTGAAGGACCCGCGCGTACAGACCTCTAAGAAGGCTTTCGACGAGCAGTTCGCGCTGCTCGAGGAACTCTATGGGAACCTGGGTTCGCTCAATGGCGCGGTCAACCGCATCCGCCTCTTCAAGCGCCAGCTCGGCGACCTGCAGAAGCGGCTCGGCGAAAAGGAAAACGTGCTCAAGGAGAAGGCGACCGGTCTCGTCGGCAAGCTCGAGGCGATCGAAGGCGTGCTCGTCGACATCAAGCGCGAGACGCCGCGCGACGTGCTGCGCAACCCGGCCGGCCTCAACGACACGCTGAACGACGTGATCAGCGTCGTCGCCATCGCCGATGCGGCGCCGACCGCCCAGGCCCGCCTGGTCGCAGAAGAGGTGATGGGCAACGTGAACGCCGAGATCAAGAAGCTCGACAAGCTCGCCGCCGGCGAGATCGCGGCGTTCAACAAGACACTCGGCGGCGCCGGCATCGAGCTGCTCGGCACGGCACGCTCCTGATCGACACGCGAGCGGCGATTCTCGGGAATCGCCGCTCGCTGAACTTTCGGCGCCGCGCGATTGTTGGGGATTAGTGACGGTTTTCCGAAGCTTCGGCGAAAATCCCCTTGTGCGCGGGGGGGATCCGACTAAATTCCGCGGCAGACGCACTCGCACGTGCCTATGGCCCTTAGAGGTTATGCAACGACGGTACGCGTCCTTTTTGGAAACCCGGCTGTAGCGCCGGGCTGGCTAAAGCCGGAACCGAGAGGGAGGTGACTATGATTGCAGCCGGGGGCGGCCGTGCCGTCCGTCTACGAAGCAGGAAATCCGCCGTCTCAGACAGGGTGCAACAGGCCCGCCAACGCGCCGTCGCGTTGGTGCCGCCGCTGCCACCCGCCGTCGCCCAGGGCGAAGTCACCGCGAAGATCGCACGCTACCTCGCCGACAATCCCCTCACCGATCCGACTCTCGTGATCGACCTCGACGTGGTCGAGCACGCCTATCTCTCGCTGAAGCGAGCCCTGCCGCTCGCGAAGATCTACTACGCGATCAAGGCCAACCCGGCGCCCGAGGTGATCGACCGCCTGGCGCCGCTCGGCTGCTACTTCGATACCGCGAGCCGCGGCGAGATCGACCTCTGCCTGTCGCGCGGCGTGGCGCCCGAGCAGATCGGCTACGGCAACACGATCAAGAAGCAGGCCGACATCGCCCATGCCTTCGCCAAGGGTGTGCGCCTTTTCGCCTTCGACAGCCAGGTCGAGCTGGAGAAGCTGGCCGAGTCCGCGCCGGGCGCGCAGGTCTTCTGCCGCGTGCTGGTCGACTGCGCCGGCGCCGACTGGCCGCTTTCAAAGAAGTTCGGATGCACGCCGCGTCTCGCACTCGAGCTTCTGACCCGCGCCCGCGAGATGGGCCTCGACCCGGCCGGCGTCTCCTTCCATGTCGGCTCGCAGCAGACCGACCCGACCCGCTTCGAGAGCGCGATCGCCACGGTCGCGGAGATGTTCCGGGCGATGGCCGAGCGCGGCATCGATCTTCGCCTGATCAATCTCGGCGGCGGCTTCCCGTCGCGCCATCGCACCGAGGTCCCGCCGCTCGAGACCTACGGCCACGTGATCATGGAGGCCTTGAGTCGCCACTTCGAAGGCCGCGTGCCCGAGATCATCGTCGAGCCCGGCCGGCAGATCGCCGGCGACGCCGGCGTGATCCAGGCCGAGGTCGTGCTGGTCTCCAAGAAGGACATCGGCGACGAGAAGCGCTGGGTCTATCTCGACATCGGCAAGTTCTCAGGCTTGGCCGAGACGATCGAGGAAGCGATCAAGTACCGAATCCGCACGCCGCATGACGGCGGCGCGACCGGTCCGGTCGTGCTCGCGGGGCCGAGCTGCGATTCCGTCGATACGCTCTACGAGAAGTCGGAGCTGCACCTGCCGCTGGCGCTCAGGCCTGGCGACAAGGTGCTGATCCTCTCGACCGGCGCCTATACCTCAGCCTACTCGTCGGTCGGCTTCAACGGCTTCCCGCCGCTCAAGACCGTCTGCATCTGACGCTTCGGCCCTTCGCGGGCCGAAGCCTACTTCCTCGTGAAATCCGTAACCTTGATCTTGCCGGCGATGATGTCGGCGCGCGCCGCCTCGACTTGGCGGCGCCACTCGGGGCGCACCATCGACGCGTTATTGTCGTCGAAGGCGAGGCCGACGCCGTCTTCCGCCAATCCCAGCTCGACGCGTCCGGATTTCCAGCTGCCGTCGCGCGCGGCCTGGAAGCTGCGCTCGACCGCGAGGTCGACCCGCTTCAGCTGCGAGGTCAGGATCGTCCCCGGATGCAGGCCGTTCTGGTTGGAGTCGACGCCGATCGCAAGCCGCTGAAGGTCGACCGCGGCCTGGAACACGCCGAAGTTCGAGGTGCCGGCACCGGCGAAGATCACCTGCGCGCCGCGTTCCATCTGGCTCCGCGCCAGCTCCTTGCCTGCGGAGGGATCGGAGAACGCCGCCGGCGTGTTGCCGATGAAGTTGAGCAGCACCAGTACGTCGGGACGTGCGTGCTTCGCTCCTTCCTCGTATCCGACCGCGAACTTCCGGATCAGCGGGATGTCCATGGCGCCGACGAAGCCGATGCGGCCCGATGGCGCGGCCAGCGCTGCCAGCATGCCGGCGAGGAAGGCGCCCTCGTGCTCCTTGAACACGACCGAGCGCACGTTCGGCTGGTCAGCTTCCGCGTCGATCAGCGTGAAGCGGATCGCCGGGTGCTTCGGCGCCACCTGCGCCATCGGCTGCGCATAGTAGAAGCCGACCGCGACGATGTCGGTGGCGCCGCGGCGGACCAGCGCGGCGACGCCCTGCTCGAACTGCGCCGGGCTGGTCGGCTCGAATTCAAGGACCTCGCCGCCGGCCGCCGCCTTGAAGCGCTGCGCACCTTCGTAGGCCGCTTCGTTGAAGCTCTTGTCGAATTTCTGGCCGACCGCATAGAGCACGGCCGGCTTGATCTCCGCCGCCGCGGCAGGCAGCGCGAGAAGGAGGGCCAGTCCGAGGGCGAGAAGGCGCATCACTTCCAGCCCCAGCGCTCGGCCGCCTCCATGATCATCGCCGTGTGGCGGTCCTGCAGCGGCTTCAGGCGCGCGGTCGGCGCCTCTCCCAGGATCGCCGCGTAGTCCTCGCCGTTCGGCTTCCGGCTCCAGGAATTGCCGACGAACCAGGCCTTGGCCTGGCCGACCTTGGCGATGCTGGCCTTGGCGCCCTTGAAGCTCATCGCTGCCGGGCGCAGGCCACGCTCGAAGTCGCGGTCGCTGAGCTCGCTGTAGGGCTTGCCGGCGTCGTCGCGGACGTTGAGGAAGATCATCTGGTCGCCGAAGGCGGTGTAGCCGCCGCCGAGACCCTTGTGGATGTCGGCCGCGTGCTCGAAGAAGCGGTGCGCCAGCGACGCGGTCAGCGTGCCGCGCGGAAATCCGACGACGACGAGACCGGTGCCACCCTTGGCGTCGCCGAGGTCGGAGACCAGGACGCTCGACTGTCGGAAGACGTAGCCCAGCGTAGCCGCGACCCGGTTGGCGAGCGCGTCGTCGAGCCAGATCCGCGACTGAAGCGAGGCGTTGGTGCGGAGCAGATAGCCGCCGGGCGTCAGCTCGGTTCTGACCTTCGTCGGGTCGACGCCGGCGGCGCGCAGGACGTCGGGCAACAGCTCGCCCTGGACTTTGGCGGTGAAGGCGGCGCGGTCGGCATAGGAGCCGTCGCGGAGCTTCGCAAGCCCGAGCTGGCCCGAGGTCGCCTCGTACGAGAACAGCAGCGGGCGCTCGGCGGCGGTCGCGACTTGTGTGACCAGGACGGCCAGCAGGGCCAGCAGCGAACGGGCGATCCAGCGCATCACGGCTCCTCGAGTTTGATCCACGTTAGCTCATGCTTGTTGTGGTGCAAGTGCATGACCCGCGAGCCCGGGATCTCGGCGAAGCGGCGCGCGGTCTGGTGATCGGTCTCGCCCTGGAACTTGATCGTGCAGACGAAGTTGCGCACCCGGCCTGATGCCAGCCAGCGCTCGACCAGCCGAAGGAGCCGTTCCGGATAGCAGACGATGTCGGAGAAGAGCCAGTCGATGCGGCCGACCTCATCGGGCTCGAGTGCGAAGGCGCTCTGCCGGCGCTGCTCGACGCCCGGCATCGCCGCGATCGCCGGATCGAGCGACGCCTTGTCGATGGCAATCACCTGGGCCCCCAGCTTCGCCAGCACCCAGGTCCAGCCGCCCGGGCTGGCGCCGAGGTCGAGGCAGAGCGCGCCGGGACCGGGTCGCCGCCGCGCCAGGGTCAGCGCCTCCCAGAGCTTGAGATAGGCGCGATTGGGCGGGCCCGCCTTGTCCTCGACGAAGCGGACCTCGCCGTTGGGGAAGGGGTTCGAGCAGAGTGCCGATGCCAGGATCGTGCGCTCGTCGAGCAGGGTCCATGAGCCCAGCGGCGCGGTCGGCGCCTCGGCCGGAAACACGAGGGGCTTGGCGGAGACCGACGGCAGCCGCTCCTGGATCAGCTTGGCGCGGCCGTGATGGGCAACGGCGTAGAGCGCCCAGTTGCGCTGGATCGCCCAGAGCGCCTTGGCTCCCTCGCCGATCGAAGCGATCGGAATGCGCGTCGGATCGTGCCAGGTGTTGATCGACCAGGCGGCCGGGCGCGGCGGGCCGGGTGCGAGGAACAGCCGGCCATGGGCGACGGCGTCCGTCCCGAGCTCATTGGCGAGCTGGGCCTCGAAGCCTTCGGCGGCGAGATATCCGGTCCCTCCGCTCACATCACAACAGGCCGACCAGAAGGGCGGCACCGAAGGCGGCGAGCGCCGCGCCCGAGGCCCGGTTGATCCACAGGACCACGGTGTCGGAGATCTTCTGGCGAAGCAGCGTGACCGCACTCGAGAGGATCACCCACCACAGCATCGAGCCCAAGAAGACGCCGATCACCAGGATCGTCGCGCCCTCGACGGTGTCCACCGCGGCGAGGCCGAGGCCGGCGAAGATCGCGGCGAAGGTCAGGATCGTCGCCGGGTTCGCCATCGTGAGGAGGAAGGTGCTGGCGAATGTCGTGCCCAGCGAGCGGGTGACGGGCGCGTCGGCGGCCTTCTCGGGCGGCTTGCCGGTCATCGCGACCCAGCCGAGCCAGATGAGTGCCGCGCCGCCGACGATCGAGAGCGCGCCCTGTGCCTGCAGCAGGAGGCTGGAAACGGCGGTCAGCCCGAAGGCGGCGATCGCTGCATAGGCGGCGTCGGCAACTGCCGTGCCGAGACCGCCGGCGACACCCGGCCAGAATCCGGCCTCGAGCGAGCGCCGGATGCAGAGCAGCCCGATCGGCCCGACCGGGGCGGCGATCGAGAGGCCGAGCAGGAGGCCCTTGAGGAAGAGGAAGGCAGCCTCAGTCATGTCGCGCCGAGACATAACGAGGGGAATTGCCTTCGTCGACTCTGTTAGAGTCGCGGGCGGATATGACCGAAAGCGTTCTGCCCCCCAAGGACATGCCCCGCCGGCCGAAGGCGACGCCGCCGCCCGGCGCGACCGACTGCCATGTCCACGTGTTCGCGCCGCCGGACCGCTACCCCTTCTATCCGGCCAGGGCTTATACGCCACCGCCCGGAATCGACGCATCCAGGCTCATCCGGATGCACGAGGCGATCGGCGTGTCGCGGGCGGTTGTGGTTGCCTCCAACGTCTATGCCGAGGACCTGCGTGCGACCGAAGACGCGCTGAAGGCGTACCCGGATCGCTTCCGGGGCGTCGCCCTGATTCGCCCGGACATTGCCGACGCCGAGCTCGACCGTCTCCATGCGCTTGGCTTCCGCGCCGTCCGCATCAACCTGGTGCTGGCCGGCGCCTTGCGCCTGGAGCACCTCCCCGAGCTGGCGCCGAGGCTGGCCGATCGCTGCTGGCATCTCGAGATCCAATCGAAGCCGGAGACACTGGCGGAGGTCGCGGACAAGCTGATCGCGCTGCCGGTCGACGTCGCGATCGACCATCTGTCGCTGATCCGCCCAGAGCACGGCGAGAACCATCCGGGCGTCGCCGCGGTGCTGCGCCTGCTCGACAGCGGCCGCGGCTGGGCGAAGCTGTCGGGCCCCTATGTCGGCGAGCCCGGCGGCCCGCGCTTCCCGAAAGCGGCGGCGCTGGCACGACGCTTCGCGGCAGCAGCACTCGAGCGCTGCCTCTGGGGCTCAAACTGGCCGCATCCGCAGGCGGTGCCGATGCCGGACGACGGCGACTTGGTCGACTGGCTCGCCGAGGCGGTGCCCGACGCGGCGGCGCGCGCGCGCATCCTGGTCGACAATCCGGCGCGGCTGTTCGGATTCCCCACGCCGTGAGCGATGCGCGCGCCGGTCTCGTTCGCCGGGCTTGGCGTCATGCGATCGTTCGCGCGCCGGGATCGGCGCCGGCCTACCTGTCGCTGGCAAAGCTCGTCGAG
>CAZZLX010000061.1:0-12153 GCA_964655235.1 uncultured Rhizobium sp. | reverse complement strand
GACGGGGGCGGCGATGACCGAGCAGCTGACCGAGGTCTGCGCCCGCTTCGTCAAGCACTACGCCGATCGCGTTCCCGCCTAGAGGTTCACCTTTACATATGCGCGTGTTCACCGCCTCGCTCGCGACCGAGACCGATACCTTCTCGCCGATGGTCACCGGCGAGAGCGACTTCCGTACCTCGTTCTATGCGGGACCCGGCGAGTTCGGCGACGAGCCGCGGCTCTTCGCCGGCCCGCTGATCGCGGCCCGCAAGCGCGGCCGTGCCGCCAACTGGGAAGTGATCGAAGGGACCTGCACCTTCGCGCAGCCGGCCGGCACCGTCACCCGCAACGCCTATGAGCTGTTCCGCGACGAGATCCTGGACCAGCTCCGCGCCGCGATGCCGGTCGACATGGTCGTGCTGGGATTGCACGGCGCGATGGTCGCCGACGGGTACGATGACTGCGAAGGCGACCTGCTGGCTCGGGTGCGCGCGATCGTCGGACCGGACGTGCCGGTCGGCGCCGAACTCGATCCGCATTGCCACCTGACCGAGACGATGACGCGGAGCGCCGACGCACTGATCTGCTTCAAGGAGTCGCCGCACACCGACTACCTCGAGCGTGGCGAGGAGCTGGTCGACATCATCGCCGACTGTGCGCGCAAGAAGGTCAGGCCGATGACTTCGGTCTACGACTGCCGGATGATCCAGTTCATGCCGACGGTCGACGAGCCGATGCGGAGCTTCGTCGACAAGGTGAAGTCGCTGGAAGGCAAGGACGGCGTGCTCTCGATCTCGATCGTGCACGGCTACACGCTTGGCGACGTCGCCGATCTCGGCGTCAAGATCCTGGTGATCACCGACGACGCGAAGGAGAAGGGCGACCGCCTCGCCGAGCGGCTAGGGCGCGAGCTTTACGCGCTCAAGGACGCACTGTTTCCCGAGAGCGCCCGCATGGACGACGCGCTCGACGAGGCGGAAGCGCTGCTGGGCAAACCCGGCAAGGGGCCGGTCGTCATCGCCGACCGCGCCGACAATGCCGGCGGCGGCGCGCCCTCGGATTCCACCTTCTTCATGGACCGCGTGATCGCACGCGGCATCGAGGGGGTCGCCGTCGGTCCGGTGTGGGACCCGATCGCGGTCAAGCAGTGCCTCGCCGCCGGCGAGGGAAGGACGTTCGCGCTTCGCTTCGCCGGCAAGATGGGGGCGACCTCGGGTCGCCCGATCGACGCGCGCGTCCGCGTCATCCGCTGTGTCTGCGACGCGACCCAGACCTTCGCCGGGGCCCGTGACGAGCTGGGCGACGCGGCCTCAATCGAGCTGCTCGATCACCAGGGGCTCGCGGTCGTGCTGATCTCGACACGCACCCAGGCGCTCGGGCGCGATCTCTTCACCGGTCTCGGCATCGACCCTGCCGCAAAGCGCATCGTGATCGTGAAATCGTTCACGCACTTCAACGCGGCTTTCAAGCCGATCGCACGCGCCGTGCTCTACACCGGAGGCCCGGGGCCGCTGACTCTCAACGTCCGCGACGTTCCCTATACCAAGATTGCGCGGCCGCTCTGGCCGCTGGTCGCCGACCCGTTCGCGGCCTAGGCGCCGCTCGTCCGGCGGAGCAGCGTCTCGACCATCGCCGCGGCGGCGGGACCTGAGGTCTGGCCGGCGAGGCCGCCGTCGGCGCCGGCGAGCTTCGCCGCCGCCTCGTCGGCGACGCCGTCGCCGAGCACCAGCAGGCATACGGTCTTCGGCTTCAGCGCCTTGATCGCCGCGACCAGGTCGGTGCCCGGGATCTCGGCCGCCCCCGGATAGGCGATCACCGCGTCGAACGGCGTCGTGCTCGAGCGGAAGCGGTGAAGCGCATCGGCGCCGGAACGATGGCTCTCGACCTGCCAGCCGAGCTCGACGAAGCCGACGGCACGCGGGTCGGCGACGCCGTCGCCGACGCCGGCGATCAGGAGACGGCGCGCCGGCTGGGCCGGCGTGGGCGCCGCAGCTGGAGCGGCGGGAGCAGCCGGCGCCGCGCCGGTCGGGAGCGACGGCAGGGCACGGACGATCTGGGTCAGCTCCTTGGCGATGACCTCGCCTCGGAGGCCGGCGGCCAGCAACTCCTGGGCGTAGTCGAGGAGGCCCGGCGGCAAACGACCGGTTGCATTTGCGTCGCCGATGTCACGGACGAGAAGCGAGCTGAAGCCCAGGACCTGGCCGAGCACATTGTTGAGATCGTGCGTGCACTTCTTCAGCCGGTCGCGCAGGTCGTCGCTCGATTGATCGCTCACGCGATCCCATCCTTTCCCGTGGAAACCGGCAGCAGGGTGACCCTGCAGTCACCGACAAGTCAACTCGCAAGCCCATTTTCCGGGCCGGTGCCGTCAACATCCACGAGCAAGCCGGCGAACACCCTGCTAGGATGCCGCCTTTCGCGCGTTTGCGGACGTTTCATGCGCCGGGCCCGGATCCTCCTCGTTGACGACAATCGTGTGAACCGCAAGCTGCTGGCCGCCATCCTGGAAGCGGATGGCCATCGCGTGGACGAAGCGGGGAGCGGCCGGGAAGCGGTGGATGGGTGCCGGCTCTTGCCCTACGACCTGGTCCTGATGGACATCCAGATGGCCGACATGGACGGGCTTGCCGCGGCAACGGCGATTCGCGCCCTGGGCGGACGGCAGGGCGAGGTGCCGATCGTCGCGATCAGCGGCGAGGTCGACGGCGATGTCGGCGGGCGCTGCCTCGCGGCCGGCATGAACGGCCACCTGCCGAAGCCGGTCTCGCCTTCCATGCTGACCGAGGCGGTCGCCCGCTGGGCACGCACGCGAGCAACGACGCCCGCCGTCCAGCCTTCCGGCCCGGTTGCGGCGACTGCGGACCGTCTCGGCGGTCTGGCGGCCGATCTTTCCGCCGAGACCCTGGCGCCGATCGTCGACGAGTTCATCAGCGGTTCGACCATTCGCATGGTCGACATCGAGCGCGCCGCCGCGGCCGGCGATCTGGCGCGCCTGCGGGGCATCGCACACGACCTCAGCGGGTCGGCTGCCAATCTCGGATTCATGGACCTGAGCCGGATCGCCCGATCGATCGAAAGCGCCTGCATCGACGCGACGCCGGAGCCCATCAGGCAGCTCGTGCCCGAGACCAGGGCGGCGCTGCAGCAGGCGCTGGCGAGGCTTGCCGATCAGCGGCGTCGATCCCCGGAGCTGTCGCGCTAGATGCCGAGCGGACTGATCCTGGTCGTCGAGGACGAGCCGACGCAGCGTCGCGCCTATGTCGAAGCACTGAAGGCGCGCGGCTTCCTCGTGGTCGGCGCCGCGACCGGCGAGGAAGCCTCTAGGCTTTTCCCCCAGTACATGCCCCGGCTGGTTATCCTCGACGTCAACCTGCCGGGGATCGGCGGTACCGAGGTATGCAGGCGCATCCGGCGCCAGCACGGCAAGTCGGTCACGATCATCTTCATCACCAGCAACGACCGCCTCGAGATCCTGCATGAATGCATCGAGGCCGGCGGCGACGACTTCCTGATCAAAGGAGTCTCGATCAACGGCGTGCTGGAGCGGGTGAGCTACTGGATGCATGCGCCGTCGCGCAGCCTGCAGTCGGGACAGCGCGACAGCATCCTCAAGAACGTGCAATCGGCGATCCGGACGGAGGAGCCGCGGGCACCGGCGCCGGCGCAGGCCACCCAGCCCGAGAAGAGCTGGCGCACGCTGACGCCCGAAAGCGACGAGGTGATCGAGACGCTGACCCACTTCATCAGGGTCGCCCGCGCACAGGCGCCGAACGGCTTCGGCCGCACCGTCGACCAGAAGCTCTACATCCTCGGCTATATCGCCGGGGTCGTGAACTTCGTCGCCAACTCCAGCATGATGCTGAAGATCAGGTTCCTCGACTACCTGAAGGCCACTTTGCACTGGTCTGGCGTGCTGGACTCCGACGACGTCGACGACCTGGTCGATTCCTGGCATTCGTTCTATGGCCAGGGCACCTTCGAGGCGGCGGGTAAGTGCGGGGAGTCCGACTACCAGAGCTGGAAAACCGACCGGCAGGCCCCTCGCAGCCTCTCCGCGTACGCGGACTCTGGTCCGGCAACGTAAAAGCGTCACCGTCGCGGGACTGCCCACGGACCGGTCGGGTACCGCCGGACGCTAATACTTCGTTAACTATTTTAGGCGAGTTTTGCGATGGCGGCCCCAATGCGAAGTCACCTAGAGTGCGCGCCGGAAAACCGCATTTTTCGATTAGTTGTGGCGAAACCTCTCAACTGCGCGTGTCGACTGAGAGCAGGAAGGCGCGAGAAAAGTTCGCCCCATGAAGGCAGCCGAAAGTCGTCTTCCTGAACCTGTCGAAGCCGCGTCGTCGATCACTATCGGGACCTTCGGCGCTGCCGTGCGACAGATACGTCATGTGAGCTGGATGCTGGCCGTCATGATCGCGCTCGCGATCATGAGTCAATTCTTCCGTTCCTCGAACGGCGTGATCGCGCCGGAGCTCATGGTCGACCTCTCCATCGATGCCGGCGACATCGGCTGGTCGTCCGGATCGTTCTTCGTCATCTTCGCCCTTCTGCAGATTCCGATCGGCGTGCTTTTCGATCGCTACGGCGTGCGGCGCGTCGTCTCCTCGATGCTGGTCTTCGCCGTGGTCGGATCGCTGATCTTCGCGGTCGCCAGCTCGATCGGTCCGCTGATTGCTGGCCGCTTCCTGATCGGACTCGGCTTTGCCGGCGGCATGACCGGATCTCTGGTCGTGCTGTCGCGCTGGAACGAGCCGTCCAAGTTCACCCGGGCGATGACGCTGCTGTTCGCGATGGCGAATGTCGGCAGCCTGCTGGCGACGCTGCCGCTGGCCGCCGCGAACGAATGGGTCGGCTGGCGCACCAGCTTCGTCGTTCTCGGCATCCTGACCGGCGTGATCGGTGCCATCTTCGCGCTGATCGTCCGCGACTATCCCGAGGGTGCCACGCGTCCGGCCCAGCCCCAGACCCTGGGCATTGCGCTCGCGGGCATGAAGGAGGTCTTCAAGACCCCGGGCCTTCTCCTGGTCATGCCGATGATAGGTATCGGCTACTCCTCGATCGTCACCATCGTCGGCCTTTGGGGCGGCCCCTATCTCCACGACGTCTACGGGCTCGACGGCGTCGCACGGGGTAACCTGCTCTCGGTCATGGCGGTGGCCATGGTGCTGGGCACGCTGGCCTATGGTCCGATCCAGCAAAGGGCCGGAAGCTTCCGTCCCGTCGTCGTCCTCGGCGGCGGCCTTTCGGCGGTGCTGATGGTCATTCTCGCCGCGGTCTCGACCGGTCCGATCTGGATCACCGTCGGGCTTCTGATCGCCATCTGCTTCGTCGGCGCATACAGCGTCGTCCTGATGGCCCATGGCGTGGCCCTGGTGCCCCCGGCGCTCGCCGGCCGCGGCACTACGACCCTCAACTTCGTGCTGATGGGCGGCACCGCGCTCCTGCAGATCGGTTCGGGCGAGGTGATCCGTCTGGTTCAGGCCTGGGCCGGTGGTACTGCTCCCGGCTATGCTGCATTCTTTCTACTTCTGGGCGCTTTGACGCTGGCCGCCGCCGCTATCTATCATCGGGCGCCGGAGCCGCCGGCCAAGGGTGGCGACTGAGCTGCCGAGGGTTTATCGGGGGAATTGAGTCGCCGCAGTCGGCGCTGTCATCCGAAAAGGAACGGAGAAGATCCATGTCACTCATCCGCAAGGCTATCGGCTCGCTCGCTTGGGCCGCCTCGATCCTGATGCTGGCCGCCGTGCCGGCGCTCGCCCAGCCGCTGGCGAAACCGGCTGACCGTGCGTTCCTCGAAGTGACCGGCAAGGTCAAGGTCACCAACGACGGCGACAAGGCCGTCTTCGACCTGGCGCTTCTCGAGAGCATCGGCAAGGTGAAGATCAAGACGTCGACCGCCTGGACCGAAGGCACGCCCGAGTTCGAAGGCGTCAACCTGAAGACGCTGTTCGACCGCCTGGGCGCTTCGGGCGAGACCGTCACCGCGGTCGCCCTCAACGACTACAAGGTCGAGATTCCGATGGCCGACTTCCAGCGCTATCCGGTGATCCTCGCCTATCGCATGAACGGCGAGCTGCTGCGCGTGCGTGAGAAGGGACCGCTGTGGATCATCTATCCGCAGGACGAGTTCCCGGCGCTGAAGAACAAGGAGACCCAGGCGAAGTGGGTCTGGCAGGTCAAGGAACTGCGCGTCCGCTGACGCCGTAGGACGCGACCCGAAGCCTAGAAGACGCGACTAGAAGCCCGGCGATGTCAGTGGCATCGACGACGCCCGCGACCCAGCCGGTAGGTGGCATCGACGAGGTCAGGTGGCCTCTGATCCGCTACGGGGCTCTCGTCGTCGCCTTCTGCGCGTTCCTCATCGGCGTCTTCTTCATCTTCCAGGGCCTGATCCAGCAACGGGCCCTGATCGAGAAGGAAAGCCGGATCACCATCTGGTTCGTCGCCCAGGCGGAGATCGAGTTCCTCCGCCTGAGCGAGGCTCTCAAGTCCTTCGCCCTCCAGCCGACCAAGGAGAACTCCGACGACGCCAAGGAGCGTTTCGAGATCTTCTGGAGCCGGCTGACGCCGCTTCTCAGCGGATCGCAGAACGCCGGCCTTCGCGAGATCGAGGGCGTGGTTCCTTCGGTGCGGGCGATGATCCGGACGCTCGAGGAGATCGAGCCCGAGATCAATCGCATGCCGAACCTGACGCCCGACGCGCTGGCCAAGGTCGACGTCAAGCTCGACGAGTTCCGTACCCCGCTCAAGGACCTGGTTCGGCACGCGCTCCTCTATGAATCGAACGAGGTCAGCGGCGCCCGCAATCGCCACAGCGAGCTCTATCTCCAGCTTCTCGGCCTCTTCGTCCTGACGCTCGCCGGCGGCCTCGCCGTCTTCGTCATGCTGTTCGTGCAGACGGTGAAGACGCACCGCGCGGTCGTCGCCGCCGCCACCTCGGCCGAGGCGGCGATCCAGGCACGCAACGAGCTCGAGCTCGCCATCAACAGCATTTCCGAAGGCTTCATCATCTACAATCCGGATGACACGGTGGCGCTGTTCAACAAGCGCTACGTCGAGCTGCATCCGCTCCAGGCCGAGGTCTTCGCCGTCGGCGTCCATTTCCGCGAGCTGCTGCTCGCCTCTGTCCGCAACGGCGGCATCTCGATCCCGCCCGACCAGGTCGAGTCCTGGATCCAGTCGTGCCTCCGCCAGCGCCGCGAGGCCGACTCGACGTTCGAGAGCGAGCTCGCCTTCGGCAAGTGGCTCAAGATCAGCGAGCGACGGACCAGCGACGGGCGCATCGTCGGCGTCCATACCGACATCACCGAGCTCAAAGAGCGCGAGCATCTGATCAATCAGAAGTCCGCGCTGCTGCAGACGACACTCGACAACATGAAGCAGGGCATCGTCGTGTTCGATGCCGACTTCTCGCTGGTGCTGTTCAACGACCGCTACATCGAGGTCAACAAGTACCCGGACGGCTTCGTCTATCCGCGCCGGAAGTACCAGGATCTCGCGCGCTTCTCCGCCCTTCGCGGCGACTTCGGGCCGGGCGAGGCCGATGCGCTGGTGGCTTCCCAGGTGGGCGCGATCTCGCAGCTGCTGCGCGACAAGAAAGGCAGCTTCCGCCAGCAGCGGCGGCTGCCCGACGGCCGCGTGGTCGAGACGCTGGTTACCGCCCTTCCGACCGGCGGCTTCGTCAAGACGTACGAGGACATCACCGAGCGCGTGCGCTCCGAGGCCGAGCGCGCGCAGCTGACCGAGAAGTATCACGCGGCGCAGAAGACCCAGGCTCTTGGCACGCTCGCCGGCGGCATCGCGCACGACTTCAACAACATCATCGGCAGCATCCTCGGCAACTGCTCGCTGCTGATGATCGACACGCCGAAAGAGGATCCAGGCTACGAGCGGCTCCGCCAGATCATCGAGTCGGGCACGCGTGCGCGCGACCTCGTGCGCCAGATCCTGACGTATAGCCGCAACGCCGAGTCTGAGCGGAAACCGCTCGAACTCGGCACGGTGGTCAAGGACAGCCTGACGATCGTCAACCCGCTGATGCCGTCCAACATCTCGCTCCAGGTCGAGCGGATGGACGAGTGCATGGTCGCTGGCGATGCCACGCAGATCCACCAGGTCCTGCTCAATCTCTGCCTCAACGCCGCGCAGGCGATCGGCTCGAAGGAAGGCTCGATCAAGGTCTCGGTGAAGTCGGTCCAGGTGCGCGGCGCGGAAGGCCGCGACACCGGCGGCGATCCCTGGCCGCAGGCGCCGGTCCGCGGCCAGTCGGGCACGCTGATCGACGGGCGCTATGCGCGCATCACCGTCCGCGATACCGGCGGCGGCATCGATGAAGAGACGATGCCGCGCATCTTCGAGCCCTTCTTCACGACCAAGGAAGTCGGGCAGGGCACCGGCCTCGGCCTCGCCGCGGTGCAGGGCATCATCCGCAACCACGAGGGCGTGGTCGCGATCGAGAGCGTGCCTGGGATCGGCACCTCGTTCTCGATCTACTTCCCGACCATCGACGGCGCCGCGCTTCCGTCGCGGGAGCCGAAGACGGCGACGCTGACCGCGGGTTCCGGCAAGGAACGGATCCTCCTGGTCGACGACGACCGTGCGTTGCTGGCCGTCACCAAAGACATCCTGATGCGGCTGGGCTACTCGGTCGACGCGTTCGCCGAGCCGCTGCTGGCGCTCGCCGCCTTCCGCGAGAAGCCGAACGGCTGGGACCTCGTCATCACCGACCGTGCGATGCCCAGAGTGCCCGGCGAGCAACTGGCCAAGGAGATGAAGGGTATCCGCCCCAATCTCCCGATCCTCATGCTGAGCGGCTTCATCTCGGCGGAAGAAGACGTGTCGCTCCGCAAGAGCGGCATCAACTCGGTGATCTCCAAGCCTGTGCTGCCGGAGGAGATCGGCGCCGCCGTGCGCGCCGTGATCGCGCAGGGCAAGGTCGCGGCCTTCTGATCCGCCGGCGGCCGTGCCGGCGTTCCTTTTCCCGCTCGTTTGACTTGCGCCGAGCCGCGCGGGCGATGACCCTCCTCATCCACGATCATCGGGGGAGGGCAGCATGAGCGAGAAGAAGTCAAAGGCCGCCGCGAACGGCACGCCCAAGGTGAGGATCACCTCGATCCGATCCGTCCCCCTGTTCGGCGAGAGCCCGAAGGGCGGCTGGTCGGCCGAAATCAAGCCCGAGGATTCGATCCACGCGCTGATCGCGGTCCACACCGATGCCGGTGTCACCGGCTTCGGCAGCGTCTTCACCGACGCGCGCCTGGTGGCCGCCGCGCTTAAGGTGCTGGAGCCGCTCTATGCCGGCGAGGACGCGCTGCAGCCCGAGCGGGTGTCGGAGAAGCTGCACCAGAACACCTTCTGGATGGGCCGCGGCGGCTCGCTGACCCACACGATCAGCGGCATCGACATCGCGCTCTGGGACATCCTCGGCAAGGTGACCGGCCTCTCGGTCAGTCGCCTGCTCGGCGGCCGCCATCGCGAGCGCGTGCAGCCCTACTGCTCGCTTCTGATGGAAGAGCCGAAGAAGATGAAGGACGTCGTCGCCTCGTACAAGGCGAAGGGGTTCACGGCCTTCAAGATCGGCTGGGGACCGTTCGGCCGCGCGCTCGACTACAAGCTCGACGAGGCGATCGTGAAGGCGGCCCGCGAAGGCGCCGGCCCGAAGTCGAAGCTGTTCGTCGATGCCGGCGCCAGCGACGCCTACTGGCCGCACGGCCTCAAATGGGCGATGCGAACCGCTGAGATGCTGAAGGACTACGAGATCGGCTGGTTCGAGGAGGCGCTCAAGCCGGATGCGATCGACGACTTCTGCGAGCTTCGCCGCAAGAGCCCGGTGCCGATCGCCGGTGGCGAGGTGCTGACCCGCCGCCAGGCCTTCATCCCATGGCTGACGCGGGGCGCCTTCGACATCGTGCAGCCCGACGTCACCAAGGTGGGCGGCATTTCCGAGCAGAGGCGCATCGCCTGGATGGCATACGACTTCGGCGTGAAATACATCGGGCATGGCTGGAACACGGCGCTCGGGGTGGCCGCGGACCTGCAGATGGCGACGGCCTTCCCGGAAACCGACCTCGTCGAGTTCATCGGCGGCAGCCCCTATGTCGACGGCATCACGGTCGAGCCCTTCAAGCTGGACAGGGAAGGGTATCTCCAGATCCCCGATAGCCCGGGTCTCGGCGTCGAGATCGATCCGAAGAAGCTCGCCCGCTACACAGAGAACCCGAAGTCCCTGTTCGGCTGAGGCGAGACCTTGATAAAGTCGGGGACCTTCCGTCCCCGACTTGATCGAGATCCATGACGACGCATCATCCTGTCGAGCTGACCGCTCCCGACATTTCCCGCTTCGCCAAAGGCACGGACGGCGTGCCCTATGTCCACAGCTTCGACTCCGGCAAGCCGGGGCCGCATGTGATGGTCAACGCGCTGACCCACGGCAACGAGATCTGCGGCGCGATCGCGCTCGAGAGGATCTTCTCGCTTGGCCTCAAGCCGAAGCAGGGGAGAATGACGCTGGCCTTCGTCAATGTCGGCGCGTTCCAGCGCTTTGACCCGGCGAAGCCGAACGCTTCCCGCTACGTCGACGAGGACTTCAACCGGGTCTGGGTAGAGAGCCGCCTCGACGGACCCGAGACGTCGGCCGAGCTCAGGCGCGCGCGCGAGCTGCGCCCGGTCTTCGACAGCGTCGACTATCTCCTCGACATCCATTCGATGGGAACGCCGTCGGCACCGCTGATGATCGTCCATGGACTCGACAAGGAGCGGAAGCTCGCGAAGCAGGTCGGCGTGCCGCCCTGGATCGTCGCAGGCCAGGGCCATATCCAGGGCAAGCGCCTGATCGAGTACACGCCGTTCAACGACCGCGCCAACGCCAATACCGCGATCCTGGTCGAGTGCGGCCAGCACTGGGAGAGCAACGCCGCCAGGGTCGCGCTCGACACCGCTCTGCGCTTCCTCGCCGTGACCGGCGCCATCGACGAGGCAACGATGACGAGGCATGTTCACGTCAAGTCGCCAAAGCCGCAGACCATGGTCGACGTCTCCGGTGGCTATACGGCGAAGACCGACAGCTTCAAGTTCGTGAAGAACTTCACCGGGCTCGAGCATTTCGCCAAGGCCGGCTCGCCGATCGCCCAGGACGGCGGCGATACCGTCACCACGCCGCATGACGACTGCTACCTGGTGATGCCGAACCACCGTGCGAAGAAGGGCGACCGCGCGCTCCGCTTTGCCCGGCGCAGCGACTGATCCGCTTGTCGCTCCTGATCAATCCTGAGGCCCGGCCGACCGGGGCGCTGGCCGCGGCCGCACCCGATCTCTCCGCCGTGCGTCTGGCCGAAGCCAAGGCCGAGATATCGTCGTGGAATGGCTACACGCCGACACCGCTCGCCGATCTTCCCGGCCTTGCCCGCGGCCTCGGCCTCGCCGCGCTCCGGATCAAGGACGAGGGACGACGCTTCCATCTGAAGGCGTTCAAGGCGCTCGGCGGTCCCTATGCGATCGCCCGGATCGCCGGGCGGGACGGATCCGCCGGCCGCGTCTTCACCTCGGCGACCGACGGCAATCATGGCCGCGCGGTCGCGTGGGGCGCGCAACGGCTCGGCTGCCGGGCGGTGATCTACGTGCCGTCGGGCGTCAGCGAGAACCGCATCCAGGCGATCGCCGACTTCGGCGCCGAGATCGTTCGCACCAAGGGCACCTACGACGAGGCGGTCGCCGAATGCGCGGCGACGGCGAAGAGGAACGGCTGGACCGTGATCGCCGACACCAGCGAGGACCCGCACGACGAAGTGCCGAACCTGATCATGGAAGGCTACATGGTCGCGGTCGCCGAGGCGGCCGAGCAGATGATCGAGCCGCCGACCCACATCTTCGTCCAGGCCGGCGTCGGCGGGCTCGCCTGCGCGGTCGCGGCCTATGCCGAGATCCGCTGGGGCGCGGCGCGTCCGCGCCTGGTCGTGGTCGAGCCGGAGAAGGCGGCCTGCCTCATGCTCGCGGCCGAGCAGGGACGCATCGCGCAGTTCCCGGGCGACCTCGAGACGGTGATGGGCGGCCTCTCCTGCGGCCTCGCCTCGGCCTCCGCCTGGACCGTCCTTCGCACCGGCGCGGACGCGTTTCTCTCGATCCCGGACGGCAGCGTGCCCGACGCGATGCGGCTCCTTGCCGACGGGG
>CAZZLX010000060.1:0-12230 GCA_964655235.1 uncultured Rhizobium sp. | reverse complement strand
ACGGTGTCGAGCTCGGTAAGCCGATCCGGCTCTGCGTCACCTTCACCAAGTCCGGAGATCGCCTCCACGCCGACTGGACCGGCAGCTCTCCGCAGGTGAAGGGTGCCATCAACGGCACGCTCGGATGGACTAAGGCCGTCACCTATTGCGCGGTGAAGTGCGTCCTGCCGCAGGATATCCCTAACAACGAAGGCGTGTTCCGCGCCATCGAGGTGACTGCCCCCGAAGGCACCATCGCCAACATGGTGCTGCCGGCCGCCTGCGCCGCGCGGGGCCTGAGCGGCTTCCGCATGCTCGACTGCGCGCTGGGTGCGCTCGCCATGATGTTGCCGGACAAGGTCTTTGCCGCCTGTGACGGCGGAAACACCGGAATCTCCATCGGCGGCTATGACGAGAACCGCGCGCCTTATGTCTATGTCGAGTTCGTCGCCGGTGCCTGGGGCGGGCGTCCATGGGCCGACGGAGCCGACGGCCATTCCAGCGTGTTCGCGAATATGGCCTCGTATTCGGTCGAGAGCACCGAGGCGGACTATCCGCTCCAGTGCCTCGCCTACGAGCTAATTCCGGACCGCGAAGGTGCCGGGCGTCACCGGGGCGGCACGCCGTTCCGCCGCGACTATCGCTTCCTCGGTAAGGAAGCGACGCTTCAGGTCCGCGCCGATCGCCAAGTCTTCGTGCCTTACGGTCTTTATGGCGGTGAGCCCGGCGCACCGTCGGTGAACGTCCTCAACCCCGACGGCGAGAACCGCCGCCTGCCCTCGAAGGTGACGATGGGCATCCGCCACGGCGACGTCTTCCGCCATGAGCTTGCCGGTCCCGGCGGTTGGGGCGATCCTCTGACCCGCGATCCGGCGGCGGTGCTCGACGACGTGCTCAACGAGGTCGTCAGCCCCGAACGTGCCTTCGCCGCCTACGGCGTCGCGATCGATGTCGCAGAGCGTGCGATCGACGCGCCGGCGACCGAGCGCCAGCGTCAGCGCCTCCGGGCCTTGCGCGGCTGGGACAGGACGCCCGTCGTTTCACGCGGCCCGGCCGCCGATGTCGCGAGCGCCGCCGAATGACCCGATTTCGCGTCGGCATCGACATCGGCGGCACCTTCACCGACATCGTCCTGGTCAGCGAGGACGGACGCGTCGAGACTCGCAAGGTTTCCTCCAGCGTCGACGACTACGCCCGCGCCATCACCGCGGGCCTTCGGGAGCTGTTCGATGCCGATCGCCTCGCGGCGCCCGCGATCGGCGAGGTGCGGCACGGCACCACGGTCGGATCCAACGCCATCCTCGAGCATAAGGGAGGGCGCACCGGCCTGATCGGAACGCGTGGCTTCCGCGACATTCTGCAGATCCGCAACCTGCGTCTTCCCAGGCTCTACGACATCGCCTGGGACAAGCCGACGCCTCTGGTCGAGCGCCGCCTGCGCCAGACCGTCGACGAGCGCATTGCCGCGGACGGCAGCGTGCTGACGCCACTGACCGTCGCCGAGGCCGAGCGCGCCGTCTCGGCACTGCTGGCAGAAGGCGTCGAGGCCATCGCCATCTGCCTGATCAACGCCTACGCCAACGACGCGCACGAGCGTATCCTGAAGGAGGTGGCGCAGCGCCTGGCGCCCGGCATCGCCTGCTCGGCGAGCCACGAGGTGCTGCCGGAGATCGGCGAGTATGAGCGTACCTCGACGACGGTGATCAACGCCTACGTCCTGCCGGTGATCAAAACCTATCTCGGACACCTGCGCCGCGACCTCGCGGGCATCGGCGTGAAGGCGCCGCTCCGGCTGATGCAGTCGAACGGCGGCCTGACCACTGTGGAGCTGGCCGAACGCTTCCCGATGAACATCATCGAGTCCGGGCCGGCGGCCGGCGTCGTCGGCGCGCGCGAGGTGGCGGCCCGCATCGGGCTCGAGAATGTCATCACCTTCGACATGGGCGGCACGACCGCCAAGGCGTCCCTGCTCGAAGGCGGCGAATACAGTCGCTCGCAGGACTACCAGGTCGGCGGCGGCATCATCAACGGCTCTCGCCTGCTCACCGGCGCCGGGTACCTGCTGAAGGTGCCGGCGATCGACCTGGCCGAGGTCGGCGCCGGCGGCGGTTCGATCATCGCCATCGACGGCGGTGGTGCCATGCAGGTTGGTCCGCACAGCGCGGCATCGAAGCCCGGTCCCGTCGCCTACGACATGGGCGGCACCGAGCCAACCGTGACCGACTCGGTGCTGACCCTGGGATATCTCAATCCCGACTACTTGGTGAACGGCGCGCTCAAGCTCAACGGCGCACTCGCTCGCCGGGTGCTCGAGGAGAAGATCGCGAAGCCGCTCGGCACCTCGCTGGAGCTTGCCGCGTACGGCGCCTATCAGATCGCGATCTCGCGCATGATGCGCGCGATCCGTGCGGTGTCGATCGAGCGCGGCCGGGATCCGCGCGACTACGCGCTGCTGGGCTTCGGCGGAAACGGCCCGGTCTTCGCCGCGGCGATGGCGCGGGAGCTGCGCATCCAGACCGTGATCATCCCGCCGCTTCCGGGTCTCTTCTCAGCCTTCGGCCTGCTTCAGGGCGAGATCGAGCATCATTTCGCCCGGACCTGCCGCCGCGCGCTCGCCTCGCTGGCGCCCGGCGAGTTGCAGGCTCTGCTAGCCTCGGTCGAGGCCGCGGCTCGTGGCCGCCTGGTCGACGAGGGCTTTCCGGCTGCCGCCATCGAGGTGCGACGGACGGCGACGCTCCGCTATCAGGGGCAGTCCTTCGAGCTGCCGGTCGTGGTGCCGGAGGACGTCGCGGCGGACAGGCTGGGGGCCGTGCTCGCCGAAGCCTTCGGGCAGGAGCACGAAAAGACCTACGGCCATCGCGCCGGCCCCGGCGAGCCGGTCGAGCTGGCGGCGCTCCAGGCGATCGCCAAAGGCCGTCGCACCGGCGAGCTGCCTAAGGCCGATCCGGTCTTCGACCTGGATCGCACCGGCGTGCCACGCTCGCGCCGCGCCTTCTTCGGTCCGGCGGCCGGCTGGCGCGAAACGCCGGTGCTGGCACGCGCCGATCTCGTCGCGCCGAGGCAGGGCCCCTGCATCGTCGAGGAATACAGCGCCACCTGCGTGATCCCGCCGGGCGCATCCGCACGGCTCGATCGTCACGGCAACATCGTCATCGAGCTTCTCTGAAGGAGCATCTCATGAGCGAGCGTACCGGCAAGGTGCAGACCGTCCTCGGGCTGATCGAGCCGTCGGCGCTCGGCACCACGCTGATGCATGAGCACATCGTCGGCGATTTCACCCCGCCCGACCGCCGCCCGGAACCTACGCCTCCCATCCGCATGGAGGACCGCTGGCAGATGGACTACGAGTGGGTTGTCGCGCCGGGTAACGTCAACCTGACGGCGCGCGACGTGGCCCTGCGGGAGATGCAGCTATTGGTCGAGGAAGGCGGCCGCAGTGTTGTCGAGGTCACCACGCCCGGCCTTTACCTCGACGTCGAGGGCCTGAAGATGATCGCGGAGAAGACCGGCCTTCACATCGTCTGCAGCACCGGCCGCTACACACAGCAGTTCATGAGCCTCGCCGACTACGGCAAGTCCGCCGACGAGCTGGCGAAGAAGTTCATCCGCGAGATTGAAGTCGGCCATCGCGACACCGGCGTGAAGGCCGGCATCATCGGCGAGATCGGCTGCTCGTGGCCCTGGACCGACGCTGAGAAGCGCTCGGTGCAGGCGGGCGTCATCACCCAGAAGCACACCGGCGCGCCGCTCACCATCCATCCAGGCCGCAACGCCGATGCGCCCTTCGACATCATCAAGCTGGTCAAGGCTGAAGGCGCCGATCTTACCCGCACCATCATGTGCCACATCGAGCGCCGCCTGTTCACCGTCGAGGAGTGCCTGAAGCTCGCCGACTACGGGTGCGTGCTCGAGTTCGACGTGTTCGGCTCCGAGCAGTCGCGCCACTCGCAGAACGTCGATGCCGGCGGCGTCGACCTGATCATGGCAAGCGACGGCAACCGCATCATGGCCATCCGTGGCCTGATCGACGCTGGTTTCATCGACCAGGTGGTGATCTCCCACGACATCGCCCAGCGCACGCGGCAGCGGGCCGGAGGCGGCCACGGCTATGGCCACATCTATCGGAACATCCTGCCGATGATGCGCCGCCACGGCTTCAGCCAGGACGAGCTCGACGCGATCATGGTGCGCAACCCTGCGCGCCTTCTCGCTTTCGTCTAGGGCGTGGATCCGGGTGCCCACGCCCGGATATTCGGCTAGGACAGAAATCCGGCAGACCGGAGGACCTTTTTGGGCAGCATTGAAGATATCGCAGGACCGGCGCTTCTGCTCGACAGGGACGCGCTGGATCGGAACATCCAGGCCGTCGCTAAGATTGCGCGCGACCACGGCGTCGCCTGGCGTCCCCATGTCAAGGCGCATAAATGCTCCGCTCTCGGACGCCTGCAGGTCGCTGCCGGGGCGATCGGCCAGTCATGCGCGACATTGCGCGAGGCCGAGGCGATGGCGGCAGCGGGGATCGGCGGCATCCTCCTGACCAGCACGATGGCCGCGCCCGCGCAATTTCAGCGCCTGACGAGGCTTTTGCGCGGCGGCGCCGATATCTCCGTGGTGCTCGACGACGCGCGCGCCGTGGATCTCCTGGCCGATGCGGCCCGAAAGGCGGGCGCCGAGCTCGGTGTCCTTATCGACGTCGATGTTGGCCAGGGACGTACCGGCGCTCGCGATATCGCACAGGCGGTCGCGCTCGCCGGCCGGATCAAGTCGACCACGGGACTCCGCTACGACGGTGTCCAAGTCTATTACGGGCACCTTCAGCAGACGATGCCGATGTCCGACCGGGTGGCCGCGGTCGGTCGCCAGCACGAACGGATTGCCGATCTCCTCCAGCGGCTGCGCCGGTCCGGGGTCGAGCCGCGCATCGTCACCGGCAGTGGGACGGGAACCAGCCTGCTCGACGCGCGCAGCGGCCTCTTCACCGAGCTCCAGCCCGGCTCCGCCTTCATGATGGACGCGTCCTACGTGAAAACCCTGATCGACTCCGACGGCACCTGTCCGTTCGAAGTGTCGCTCTTCGTGCAGGCCGACATCATCAGCGCGGCCGAGCCCGGATTGGCGGTGCTGAATGCAGGCACCAAGGCTCTCGCGACCGATGCCGGCCTTCCCACGATCGTCGGTGCGGAATGGTCCGGCTGGACCTATGCCTTCTGGGGAGACGAGCACGGCCTGCTGCGGGCACAGCATGGCGGTACGCCGAACGCTCCCTGGGGGCGACAGGTCCGGCTCGTGAGCCCGCATTGCGATCCCACCGTGAACCTCTACGACCGGTTTCACGTCATCCAGGGGCAGGATCTGATCGACACCTGGACCATAGACGGCAGGGGCTACTGACAGGGAGTTACGCGTATCCGCTCGTGCCTATGCGCGAGCGATCGTCGGCCCGGCCCAGGTTCCGTCACGCACCAGGTCCCGGCAGGATTCCCGGACGAGCCGCGCGACGACCCGGGCCGCCTCCGACACCGGTCGCTGCGTCGTCGTGCTGAGCCACGTCGTCTGGACGATCGATGGGGCGATGGCGGATATGCTAAACCCGCGTTCGCCATAGTCGTTGAGCGCGACGTGCCGCGGCAGGACGGTGCTGTAGCCCGCATTGCTCACCACGTCGCGGATGATGGAAGCTGATCCTGCCTCCAGTGCCAGGTTGAGCTCCATGCCCTGGCGTGCGGCGGCGTCCTTCATCATCGCGGTAAGCGCGTTCGGGCTGAGCGGCACCGCCAGACGCAGGCCGGCGAGCGCGCTGAAGGGCATCTGCCGGGGATTCGTCCCGCGCCGCCCGCGCCGGCTCACCACGACCATGTCCGTGGTGAACAGCAAGGTGCCGCCGCGGATGCGTCCCTTGCCGTAGCGGTTGAAGACACCGACCTCGATCCGGCCCGTGGCCAGCGACTCCACGATCTGGCCGCTGAACCCCTCGTGCAGCCTGAGCCGGATGCGGGGGAAGTCGCGATCGAGACGAAGAGCGAGCCGGCTCGGGAGCGGCGGACCGACCGCCCGCACGAGCCCGAGGTCGACTTCGCCGGCTGGGCTCGCCGTCTGCTTCCTGGCGGCGCCGAGCATGCCCTCGACATCGGTGAGCACGCCGTCGGCACGGGGACGGACCAGGACGCCGAGCTCGGTCAGCACCACGCCGCGACCATTCCGATGAAAGAGGCGGCCCCCGATCGCCGCCTCGAGTCCGGAGACGTGCCGGCTGAGCGTCGATTGCGAAACGCCGAGAATCGCCGAGGCGCGCGACAGGCTTCCCTGGTCGGCGATGGTTCGGAACACCTTCAGGGACCAAAGGTCGATCATCGGGGATATCCGGAAATCGCAAACCTACATTATCAGGATTACCTCTACTGCAAGGCCGTCTCGGGCGATAGCCTGACCTCGAATGACCTCTTTCGCCGCACAAGGCCCGCTCAGCGGGCTCCGGATCCTCGACATCGCCACGATCGTGGCGGGCCCCCTGGCCGCCGGCCTTCTTGCCGACCTCGGCGCTGACGTCGTCAAGGTCGAGAAGCCTGGAACCGGCGACGCTCTCCGGGCGCTGGCGCCGCACAAGGATGGCGTTCCGCTGTGGTGGAAGGTCACAAACCGCAACAAGCGCTGCGTTACCCTCGACCTCAGGGTGCCGGAGGCGAAAGCGGTTCTCGCCCGCCTGCTTGCCGACCGTGACGTGCTGGTGGAGAACTTCCGGCCGGGAACTCTCGATCGTTGGGGCATTACCGGTGAATGGCTCCGCGCCATCAACCCCAAGCTCACCGTCCTGCGCATGACCGGTTTCGGCCAGACGGGCCCCCGCAGCCATCGCCCTGGCTTCGCTCGCGTCTTCGAGGCGATGAGCGGGTTCACGCAGATCTGCGGCGAGGAAGGCGGCTCGCCTCTCCACCTCGGATACCCGATCTCGGATGCCATCGGTGCGCTGTTCGGCGCGCTGGGCGTGCTTGCGGCGCTCTATCGCCTGAAAGCCGATCCCGAGTCCGGTGGCCAAGAAATCGACTGCTCGATCACCGAGGCCATGCTTCGCGCGCTTGAGTTCACGGTGATCGAACATGACCAGCTCGGTGTCGCCCGGACCCGATCGGGCAATCGCAGCCAGTATGCGGCGCCTGGCAATATCTATCGGACACGCGACGGAAAATGGGCGTCGATCGCGGCATCCAGCCAGGTGATCTTCGAGCGGTTCTGCAAGGCGCTCGACCTCGATCACCTCCTGGCCGATCCGAGCTATGCCGACAATCCGGCACGGGTGGCCAACCAGAGGGAGCTCGACGGGATTGTCAGCGCCGCGATCGGACGGCTGACGCTGGCCGAGCTTGGCGACAAGCTCTACGCGGAGCAGGTCGGGTTCTCCCCGATCCAGGATGCGGCGGACATCGCCGTCGACCCGCATTTCGAGGCGCGAGGTGCCATCGTCACGGTGCCTGACGCCGAATTGGGGCCGGTCCGGATGCAGGGTGTCGTCCCGCGCTTTTCGGAAACGCCGGGATCGGTGAGGCATGCCGGTCCGGCGATGGGCGCCGACAACGACGCGATCTACGAAGCGCTCGGCTTCACCGCGGCCGAGATCGCCGATCTTCGCGGGAAGCGGGTCATCTGACCATGCGATCCGCCATCAGCCCCAACTGGAATGTTCGGAAGACGGTCGTACGCGGCGCCGGCGGGATCGTCGCCGCGCAGAATTCCCGCGCTGCGGCCGTCGGCGCCGGCGTGCTGAGGGCCGGTGGCAACGCCGTCGACGCGGCAGTCGCGACATCTTTCGCGCTCGCCGTGAGCGAGCCATGGATGAGCGGGCTCGGCGGCGGCGGCTACATGCTGATCTGGCTGGCCGCCGAGCGAACCTTCCACGCGATCGATTTCGGCATGGTCGCGCCGCAGGCGCTCGACCCCGCCGATTATCCGCTCGGGGGCACACCCGCCGGCGACATCGTGTTCGGCTGGCCGGGCGTCGTCGATGACCGCAATCTCCTCGGGCCGCTTTCCATCGCGGTCCCGGGGCATGTCGACGGCGTTGGCCTTGCGCTGGAAAGGTTCGGGACCAAGCCTCTTGCCGAGGCGCTCGCCGGCGCCATCGCTCTCGCCGAACAGGGGCTCGGGGTCGACTG
This sequence comes from uncultured Rhizobium sp., assembly GCA_964655235.1. Lineage (GTDB taxonomy): Bacteria > Pseudomonadota > Alphaproteobacteria > SHVZ01 > SHVZ01 > SHVZ01. Next base: position 4,104 of record CAZZLX010000060.1, on the reverse strand, counting down.
GTTCGCCGCTTTGCATATCTCCGTCGCCGCGCGCGGCCTGTCGCGCTTCGCCGAAAGCCGCGCCACCTGGCTCCCGGGCGGTTTCCCGCCGGGGCCCGACTGGGAGGGGCAGGGCAAGGGGCTTCCCTTGGGAAGTTTGCCGGAGACCTTGCGGACCATCGCCGCCGAAGGCCGGCGATCCTTCTATGAAGGGCGACTTGCTGACGGGATCGCCGCGGATATCGAGGCGCTCGGCGGGAAGCTCACGCGTGACGACCTGGCGCGCTATCGCGCCCGGATGATCGATCCGGTCACGACGACGCATGGCGGCAGCACGATCGCGGCGGTGAGCGGGCTGACGGCTGGGCCGGGCCTTATCCGTTGCCTCGAAGAAATGAAGGCGCCGGTATCCGGAATCGCGCCGGATGCTGCGACCTTTGCCGCCTATGCCGACATCTTCCGGCGCGTGAACCACGAGCGCATGGAGACAGTCGGCGACAGCGACGAGAAGAGGTCACCGTCTTGTACCTCGCATCTTTCGGTCATCGACCGGGCTGGGAACATGGTGTCACTGACCCAGACGCTGGTCTCGATCTTCGGCAGCAAGGTCATGCTGCCGCGCTCCGGGATCATGATGAACAACAGCATCATGACCTTCGACCCGCGGCCCGGCCGACCGAACTCGATCGGCCCCGGCAAGCGGCCGCTCGCCAACATGTGCCCGGTCCTCGCCACCCGGGACGGCCGGGCACATTTCGCGCTTGGAGCCTCGGGCGGCCGCCGCATCATGCCCGCGGTCGTCCAGATCGCCGATTTCCTGACGCGTTTCGGGATGCCGCTCGATGCCGCCTTCGAGCAACCGCGGATCGATAGCAGCGGCAGCGAGCTGGTGACGATGGACCCGCGCCTGCCTCAGCCGGTCCGTGCCGTCCTCGCCTCGCAATTCCAGACCGCCGAGAAGCCTCAGGGCGTCTATCCAATGACCTACGCCTGTCCGTCCGCCGTGCGCCAAGACGCCGACGGCATGCGGCAGGGCACGTCGGACTTCATGCACCCCTGGGCCGATGCGGTGGCCGAGGACACGCCGATCGATCCGCGCTGAGACCATTTTTCTGGGGGGCTGATGTCGCTGCGCCGCAAATCGGGAATCCTTCTGGCAACGGCCGTCGCCCTGGCGATCGCCGGGAGTGCCGTCGCCGAGTCGGTGCTTAAACACGTGCCGGCGGCTGACGTTCGCGTCCTCGATCCGGTCGCCAACGCCGCGGTCAACACCGTTCAATACGCCTATTTGGTATACGATCAGCTGTTCGCCTTCGACGCGGACTCGCGCGCCCAGCCGCAGATGATCGAGCGGTTCAGCAGCAGCCCGGACCTTCGCAGCTACGAATTCACGCTTCGTCCGGGGCTCAGGTTCCATGACGGGGCGCCGGTACGCTCGGCCGACGTCATCGCCTCGATCAAGCGCTGGGCGCAGGTGGATGCGACCGGCATCCGCATGACCCAACTCGGCATGGAGTTGACGGCGATCGACGAGCGCAGCTTCAAGCTGACGTTGCGGGACTCCTGGAGTCAGGTGATCGACTCGATGGCAAAGCCGGGCGGCGCGCTTTTCGTCATGCGCGAGAGCGACGCGCAGAGACCCGCCACCGATCCGGTGACCGAGACGACCGGATCGGGGCCATTCCGATTCGTCCGCTCCGCCTGGGTTCCCGGCAGCAAGCTGGTCTTCGAGAAGAATGCCGACTACGTGCCGCGCACCGAGCCGGCGAACGACTATGCCGGCGGCAAGGTGGTGAAGGTCGATCGCGTCGAATGGATCGTTATTCCCGATCCGTTCACCGCCGTCTCGGCCTTGGCCGGCGGCGAGGTCGACTCCGTGCAAGCGTTCCCTGTCGATCTGGTCGACCGTCTCTCGCAGAACGCGGGCGTCACCGTCGCGATCAACAAGGGCAGCTTCCAGGCGCAGATGCGGCCCAACCATCTCCATCCGCCGTTCAACCATCCGAAGGCCCGCGAAGCTCTCCTCTAGATGGTTGATCAGGAGGACTATATGCAGGCCACGGTCGGCAACCGCGACTATTGGAAGACCTGCTTCGCGTGGCTGGTCTGCGGTGGTCCGAACGCGACCGAAGCCGGTACCGAGCCGTACCGCAAGCCCGACCGCGCCAAGGCCCGCGCGCTCCTCAAGGAGTCCGGCTACAGCGGCGAGAAGGTCGTGCTCATGCGGCCGACCGGTGTGCCGATGATTCCTGATCTTACCGAGGTCGCGATCCAGGATCTCAAGGACATCGGCCTCAACGTCGATGTCCAGACCATGGAATGGTCGGTCCTGCTTCCGCGCCGCTACAAGATGAATGCGCCGGACGAGGGCGGCTGGAACCTCTACATCACCTTCTCCCCGTCGCTGGACTTGACGAACCCAATCGCGAACTACGCCCTTCAGGCGCCCTGTACCAAGACTGGCTGGCCGGGCTGGGCCTGCAGCCCCGAACTCGAGAAGGCTCGCGACCAATGGGATCGCGAAGGCGACCCGGCCAAGCGACAGGCCATTGCCGAGCAGATCCAGCGGGAGGCGGCGAAGCTGGTGCCGATCGTTCTCCTCGGCCAGTTCTTCCGTCCCTACGCCTACCGCTCGAGCCTGAAAGGCTTCCTCCCCATGTCGATCCCGGTGATGTGGAACGTCGAGAGGTAGTGCCCACAGCCATTCGCGCTGAGCAGCTTGTCCGCTACGTACTAAATGCGAATACGGCGTCGCGGCATGGAGTGTGAATATCGCTTCTTAGTAGGAAACACGACAAATCGACTGAGCCATCTTCGCCGGAACTGAGGCTTGGCTGCGTGGTCGGCGAAAGATTGGCGGCGTCGTAAAAAACGTGAGAAATTTACTATGGTGAGAGTTAGCGGTGAGCTCAGCACAGAGTTCAATTCCGACGCTAAGCGGACCCACGAAGTGGATTGAATAGCTGCCTGAAGGCTCGCCTTGATCATGGTCTGCGACGGCTTGTCGGTCACACGGACGAACGCCCGTCCGCTGTAGATGTGCCAGGCCGCTTCCAAGCAGCGGTCCGTGGTGGCGCGGCCGCGGCAGTACATGATGGCGAGAACGCCGCGGGTCCTCGGCACCAGGTGGGGGGTGAACACCAGCCCGGTCGCGCTGCCGCCGCTCAGCCGTTCGATAGTCTTGGCCATTTAGGGCATGTGGATGTGATTGAGCAGACCGGAGGCCACCAAGTTCTCGTTCCTCTCGGCGTAGCCAAACTTGCTGTCGCCGCCACCTCGGCCGGCACCGGAGATGCCGGTCTTGGCGTCGATCACGATGTTGCGAGGCTTGATCAACCTGTTGGCTAGTAGCGGTGCCAGCGCGGACAGCGTCGCCGCGGGAAGGCAGCCGGGGTTGGCACCCCGACCTGACCCTCGATCTGATCTGGCCAGACGTCGGCCAGGCCGGACGGCCCAGCCCCCGACGTAGCGGTGGCCGCCGCCGATGTCGACGATCTTCGCGTCCTTGGGACACGCGCTAGCGCCTCGGTCGACTCCGGTGAGCAGCGTCGCGAACAATACGTCGATCTTCAGCAGCGTCGCAGGAGCCCATTCTCGATCATCAGGTCGGCCACCTGGCCGGCACGCCGGGAGGCGCTCCACCAACCGACTGCCGGCGCTCCCTTCGCCTGCGGCGTAGACGAGTTTGCAGAATGGATCGTTCGCGACCAGGCGCATCGCCTCACCGCCGATCGGCGGCCGCTCCCAGTTCTAGCGTGGCAGGAGCCAGACCCAGTCCGACCTTTCTAACTCGTTGACCCCGAACCCCAAGGGTCCAGGTTCGCCTCAAGAGAGAGGCTGCAATTAAATGATACGGGCTCACGAAGGAGCGAAACGCAGCAGCGGAATATGGCTGGCCCTAACGCGTACGCTTTGATCCATTCGAGCGTTGAACTCGCCTAGGCGCCATCTTCCCAGAAGGCTTATCGCTGATCGGCCGTTTACTATGCGGCGCCGGCTTACTTGGCTGCTCAGCTGGCGGACTCGGCTTAGCGTCCGTGAGCTTCTTCAAGCGCCTTTTGAAATCAGAGGTGTTCCCCGTCAGCACTCATAGGACAGACTGAGGTGTTTGCGTAACGGAGAGTT
>CAZZLX010000059.1:0-12230 GCA_964655235.1 uncultured Rhizobium sp. | reverse complement strand
GATCATCCGGAGCCTCAAGGAGGACAACGCCGCCCGGCGTTTCGAATGCCGCGTGCGCCGGGCCGACGGCGGATACAAGTGGATCTCGTGGACCGCGGTCCCGGAAGGCGACACGGTCTACGCCATCGGCCGCGACGTGACCGAGGAGAAGGGCGCCAACGAGGAGATCGCCTCCGCCAACCGCCAGCTCTTCGCCGAGATCGCCGAACGCACCAAGGTCGAGGAGACGCTGCGCCAGATGCAGCGGCTGGAAGCGGTCGGCCAGCTGACCTCCGGTGTCGCCCACGACTTCAACAACCTGCTGACCGTGATCCTCGGCAACATCGCCTTTGTCGAGCGCGCGCTGGCCAACGCCGGCGTCGACGGCAAGACCTTGCTCCGGCTCACCCACATGCGGACCGCGGCGCAGCGCGGCGCCAAGCTGACCGCCCAGCTCCTCGCATTCTCGCGCCGCCAGCGCCTGGAGCCGAAGCCGATCGACCTCAACGAGACCGTCGCCGGCATGCGCGAGCTGCTGCAGAGCACGATGGGCGGCAGCATCCGCATCGAGACCGTGCTGAAGGCCGATCTCTGGCAGGCGCTGGTCGACCCGACCCAGATCGAGCTGATCATCCTCAACCTCGCGATCAACGCGCGCGACGCGATGGAGGTCGGCGGTAGCCTGACGGTCGAGACCAAGAACGTCACCCTGACCGATCCGCCGCGGCGGCCCGAGGAGCCGGCACCGGGCGACTATGTCACCCTCTCGGTCACCGATACCGGCGTCGGCATGACCGACGACGTGCTGGCGCACGCGGTCGAGCCTTTCTTCACGACCAAGGAAGTCGGCAAGGGCTCGGGCCTGGGCCTGGCCCAGGTCTACGGTTTCGCCAAGCAGTCCGGCGGCGGCATCCGCATCGACACGAGGGTCGGCGAGGGCACCTCGGTTTCGGTCTACCTGCCGCGCGCGGCCAACGAAGCCGCGGTCGAGGAATCGTCGGCGCCTGGGGTGATCCACCCGGTGATCGGCAATCAGACGATCCTCCTTGTCGACGACGACTCCGCGGTACGCGAGGTGGCCTCGTCGATTCTGCAGGAGGCCGGCTATCGCGTGATCGAGGCCGGGAGCGGCGGCGCCGCGCTCGACGTTATCGATACCGAGGCCGACATCGACCTCCTGGTGCTCGACTACGCCATGCCTGGCATGAACGGCGGCGAAGTCGCACGCACCGTCCGCCAGAAGCGTCCGTCGCTCTCGATCCTGTTCGTCACCGGCTACGCCGACCTCGACGCGCTCAAGGACGTGGGCGAGGACCGCATCGTGCAGAAGCCATTCCGCGACGACGAGCTCGTGCTGAAGGTGCAGCAGGCTATAGGTAGGCCGTGGGCGAAGCTGGATGGGAACGTGGTGGCGCTTCGCCGATGAGGTCTCGCTTCGCTCGGAACTCACGACGCGAGCTGAGTGGCGAAGGCCGCGAGCGTGGGCGCCTAGCTACGCCGCAAGTGCGCGGTTGCGCACGACAGCCTTAGCGTAGCGATCCGCACCAGGCGAGCGACCGCAGATCCAACTACCGACCAGCAGCGGCAATGAACTTACGCAACAGAGCCGCGCTCTCGCGAATATCCCCGTCCTCATCCCTCGCCGGCGGCCGCCACTGTGCCAGCGGCACGCCGATGCGGTCGTCCTCGCGGCGGAAGGGCTCGAGCGTGATCGGGCCCTTGTACTGGATCGCCGAGAGGCCGTGGCAGACCGTCGCCCAGTCGATGTGGCCGGTGCCGAGGAATCCCCGGTGGTTCTCGTTCGCCTGGAAGTGGACCAGGCTCTTGCCGAGGCCCTTGATCGCCTCGAACATGTCGGCCTCTTCCATGTTCATGTGGAAGGTGTCGAGCATGACGCCGAGCCCCGGCGCGCGCGCCTTCCGGATCAGCTCGAGCGCCTGGCGCCCGGTGTTCACCATGTCGGTCTCGAAGCGGTTCAGCGGCTCGACCGCGAGCACGACGTCGAGCGAGGCGGCGTAGACGCCGGCCTCGGCCAGCGCCTCGGCGGCCCAGGCGATCCTCGCCTGGCGCTTCTTCTCGTCGACCGGCGCGGGGGCGCGCCCGGCGAAGACCAGCGGCGCGCCGTAGATCGGGCCGCCGACGATGCGCGCCCCCAGCGCTACCGCGACGTCGACGCAGCGGCGGAGATACTCGCGGCCTTCCTTGCGCGACACCGGGTCGTCGGAGGTCGGGTCGCGCTTGGGATTCATGCGCGCCGCGAGCGCCACCGCGAGGCCGGCGTCCTCGATCGCGACGCGCAGCTTGCCGATCGCGATCTCGCCCGGCTCCGGCACCAGCATCTCGACGAAGTCGAGGTCGCAGGCCTTGATCCGCTGCATCAGCGGCAGGTGCTGCGCGGTGAACGGCCGCGCATACGACATCGAGATGATGCCGATCGGGTTCATGCGCGGACGGATCTTATGCCGGCGGCTTGCCGAGAGGCGCGCCGGCGCCGGTGCGCTCGACGATCAGGCCGTAGTGCTCGACGCGGCGGTGCTTGGCGAAGTTGAAGATCGATTCCTTGTAGATCTTGCAGCGGTCGAGATCGCAGAGCGCGACGGCGACCTCGTCGTCGAGCGTCGTGCACTGCGCCACGATCTCGCCGGAGGGCGCGATGATGCAGCTCTGGCCGATCTGGTCGACGCCTTCCTCGACGCCGCACTTGGCGACGCCGACGACCCAGGTGCCGTTCTGGTAGGCGCCCGACTGCATCGAGAGATGGTTGTGGAAGTTGTTGAGATCGTCGGTATCCGGCATCGCCGGGTTGTGCACCGGTGTGTTGTAGCCCAGCATGACCAGCTCGACGCCCTGGAGCCCCATCACGCGATAGGTCTCAGGCCAGCGGCGGTCGTTGCAGATGGCGAGCCCCATCCGGCCGCCCATCGTCTCCCACACCGGAAATCCCAGGTCGCCGACCTCGAAGTAGCGCTTCTCCAGATTCTGGAACGGATAGCCCGGCTTGTAGTCGGTGACGCCCGGCAGATGGATCTTCCGGTACTTGCCGATGATCTTTCCCTGCTTGTCGACGAGGATCGCCGTGTTGAAGCGCCGCTTCCTGCCGGTCGAGAAGTCGAGCTCGCAGTAGCCCAGCTTGAAGCCGATGCCCATCTTCTTCGCCGCGTCGAACAGGGCCTGCGTCGCCGGTCCCGGCATCTCGCGCTCGAAATAGCTGTCGAGCTCGTCCTCGTCCTCGATCCACCAGTGCGGGAAGAAGGCGGTCAGCGCCGCCTCGGTATAGACGACGATGTCGGCGCCCATTCGCTTCGCGGTCTCCATCATCGCGATCAAGCGCGCGACGACTTCCTGGCGCGGCTGCGTCTTGGGGATCGGCCCCATCTGGGCCGCGGCGACGACGAGAGGACGGGACATGGCGGAACCTTCGAGTGATGGCCGTGACACTATGAAGGCGAACGCGCACGCTCTCAACCGGCGCCGCAACGGCCGTCGCATCTGCCTATTGCCACGTCGATCCGGCCAGACGATCCTGCCGCCCCCAGCCTGAAGATCAGCCGACATGAACAGCGACGCCGCGACGATCCCCGGGCGCCCGGCCGACTGGAGCGACCGCTCTTACTATCTGGCGATGCGCGACGGCGTCCGCCTCGCCGTGAGCCTCTACTTCCCCGGTCGGATGGTGCCGAAGACGCCGGTCCCGGTCCTGCTGATCCAGACCCGCTACGGCCGTGCCGGCGCGCGCAAGGCCAACCACCCCCGCTCGATCGGGCCCTGGCTCGACGCAGGCTATGTCGCCGCGGTCATCGACGTCCGCGGCTCTACCGCATCCTTCGGCGCACGCACTGCCGAGCTGGGACCGGAGGAGCAACGCGACATGGACGAGATCATCGCCCATGTCGCGGGCGAACCATGGTCGAACGGCAAGGTGATCGCGACCGGGGTGTCGTACACCGCCAACACCGCCGATATCGCGACGACACGGCCGTCGCCGGCGCTGGTCGCTGCACTTCCCCGCCAGACAGATTTCGACTTCTGGGAGCTGTTCTGGCCGGGCGGCATCTTCAACCGCACCATGTTCGTCGACTGGATGTCCGGGATCTTCGAGATCGACTTCGGCCGGCCCCGCACGCGCATGGGTGCCCTGGTGGTTCCCTCCGAGACGGGCCTCGACGGCCGCGCCAGCCCGGCCGACTGCCTCAAGATGTTTCCGGTCCTGCAGCCGGTCGACGACGACCCCGACGCGACGCAGCTGAACCACGCGCTCCGCGGCCGCGAGCAGCTTCACCCGCACTGGACGATCGCCGACTACGACGAGGTCCGCTTCCGCGACGACGTGGCAAGAAACGGTTCATCGTTCTTTGCCGCCTGCACCGGCTCGCTCATGGAAGCGGTGCGCCGCGAGCGCAAGCCCGTCCAGTACTGGGGCTCTTGGATCGACTGCAACACGGCCGAGGGCGCGCTCAATCGCTGGCGTTCGGCGCCCGAGGTGCCGGGGGTCGTGATCATCACTGCCAATACTCATGTCGGCGACGAGCGCGCTGATCCGTTCCTGCCCGACGTCGCGCAGCCGATGCCGACGATCGACGAGCAGAACCGCCTGCATCTCGCCTTTGCCGCCGAGGTTCTCGGCGGTGCTCTGCCGGCGCGGATGATCCGCTACTACGTCCTCGGCGCCGGCATCATGCGGGAGACGAAGACATGGCCGCCGGATGGCGTCGAGACGATCTGCTTCGCGCTCGCAGCGAGGCGGCGGCTGGAGTTCACCACGCCAGAGTCGACGAGCAGGGACTCCTACGATGTAGATCCCGAGGCGAGCTCCGGGGTTCAGAACCGCTGGTGCTGGATCTCGCGCCCTCGTTATCCGGACCGGCGCGAGGCCGACGCCCGGCTCCTTACCTACGATAGCGCGCCGATGGAAAAGGATATGGAACTCGCCGGGTGGCCGGTCGCGACGCTCCGCCTTGCGACGCAGAGCGACGATCCGCAGGTGTTCCTCTACCTGGAGGACGTGGCGCCCGACGGTCGCGTCACCTACATCACCGAGGGCATGATCCGCGCGGTCAATCGCAGGCTCGCCGATGCCGCGAGCCTGCCCTACGACCCGGGGCCGGCGCCGCACTCCTATCGCCGCGCCGATGTCCTGCCGGTCGTCCCGGGCGAACCGTTCACGCTGTCGCTCAAGCTGTTTGCGACCGCGGCGCTGATCCGCGAAGGCCACCGCCTGAGGCTAGCAATCGCCGGTGCCGATCGCGACACCTTTGCCCCGGCGGTGACTAGGGACCGCTTCGATCTCTACCTCGGCGGCGAAGATCCGAGCCGGATCGAAGTCCCGCTGCGCCCCTGGCGCGCGCCCTGACCCTCAGCGGGTCGCCTGCGCCGTGCCGGAGAGCAGCGGGGTGATGCGGCGGATGGCGACCCGGCGGTTCTCGCGCGAGGCGGCCTGGGTCTGGACCTTCAGCAGCTCCTCGCCATAGCCCTGGGTCTGCAGGTTCTCGGGGGGAACGCCGAACTCGTCGGACAGGACCCTGGCGACCGACTCCGCGCGCCGATCGGAAAGCGAGAGGTTGTCGATGGTGCCGCCGACCGCGTCGGTGTGCCCTTCGATCAGGAACATCTCGGCCGGGTTGCCGTCGATGACGCGCTTCATCGCATTCGCGATGTCGCCGAGCTTCGCCGCCTGGGCGGGCTCGATCATCCACGATCCGGTCTCGAAGTTGATCGTGTCGACGTCGATGCGCGGCATGCGGTCGCGCACCGTCGCGCTCTGGCGGATCTCGTCCAGCGAGTACGGACGCTCGATCACGTCGACCGGCGGCGCGTTCAGCGTGTCGACGATCACCGGCAGCGGCGCTTCCGCCGCCTCGACGATGTAGCGCTCCCGCGGGATCGCGATGCGCGGCGGCGGCAGGTAGACCACCGGCGGCGGGCCGTAATAGGACCGCGGGCGATTGTCGATCAGCACATACTCACGCCCGAAGCGGTCGACGCTGGTGCGCCGGACCAGGCGGTCGTATCCGTCGGTCACGCTGACGATGCGGGTGCCGTCGGGGCGGACCACGGTCGTGACCGTGTCGGCGCCGCGGCGCTCGACACGCACGTCCTGCGCTCGCGCGCGGAGGCGATCGGTATCGTCGTGGCGAATGATCGTGCGGTTGCCGTCGCTGACGATCGTTCGTCCCGGCTCGCGGATCACGGTGCGGCCGTTCTCGCGCGCGGTCGTGCGCTGCTCGCGGACGTCGTCGAGCCGGCGGTTGCGCCAGTCTTCGCGGCGCCAAGCCTCGCGGCGGGCCTCGTCGCGACGCCACCCGTCGTCGCGCCGGTCGGCACGATGCGTGTCCGGTGCAGGGGCGGGCGCCGCGGCCGGTGCCGGGACCGCGGTCCGGGCCTGGGGAGCCGTCTGAGGCGCGGGCTGCGCCGGAGCCGCCTGCTGCGCCTGGGCCGGTGGCCTGTGCGGCGGCGGTCCGTCATGCGAACGGCGCTCGGCACGGCGGCGGTCGCGATCCGAGTCAGGTCGCGGCGCGGCGGCCTGCGGAGCCGCGGCAGGTGGCGGTGCCGACGGAGGCGCCGCGTTCACCGTCGGCAGCGATACCGGCGGCAGCTTCGTCTGCGGCGGAGGTGCGGGCTGGGCCTGTGGCGCGCTCGGGGGCGCGGTCTGGGCCTGCGCCGCCGGGGGATTCGGGCGCTGACGTTCCTCGCGGCGCTGATCGCGACGTTCCTGGCGCTGTTCCTGCCGTTGCTCGTGGCGCTCGGCACGACGCTTCTCGCGTGCGTTCTGGTCCTGCGTCTGCTGCGTGGCGTCCGCCTGCGCCAGCATCAGCGGCCTGGCCTCGGCCGTGGCCGCCGCGAGGACGGTCAGCGCGCAGCCGGACATCATCAGCGTCCTAAACGATTTCATCGGACTTCCCTCGCTCCACAGGGATCGATTGCGAGGTCATAAGTGCGTGTCGCGGGGATCGTTCCGCGCTCACGACTCGGCGAAGTGAACGCGGTACCAGGATGACGCCGAGCGTCAGGCGGCGGAGCGCGGGCCTGCGTCGAGGGTCGCGACCGAGTGATCGGACGCCTTGGTCAGGATGATGTCGGCGGCGGCCCGGTCGGCGACGATGTGGTCGCGCAGGTTCGGCAGGTTGATCGACGCCCAGACCCTGGCGGCGAAGTCGAGGCGCGCCGGCGCGTCGAGGTGGCGATAGGCGTGATAGAAGGACTTCGGGTCGTCGACGCCGGCGACCATCATCGGCAGCAGGCGCTGGGTGAACCACGCCTCGATCGTCGTCTCCTCGGCATCGAGATAGATCAGGCAGTCGATCAGGCGCGGCTCGCCCGGCTGCTCGATCTGCGCCAGGTGCAGCCCGTCGAGGATCACCACGTCGGCGTCCTCGACCACCTGCACGTTCCCGCGGTCGACGTCGTAGACGACGTGCGAGTAGAGCGGCACCTCGACGCGTTCGCCCCGCCGGATCGCACGCACCGCGGCGCGCAGCGTCTCGACGTCGAAGGATTCGGGAAAGCCCTTCCGCTTCCTCAGATCGCACTCGGCCAGCACCTGGTTGGTGAACAGGAAGCCGTCGGTCGAGATGATCTCGACCCGGGGCTCGCCTTCGGACGCGGCGATCGCCTCGCCCAACGCACGGGCGAAGGCGCTCTTGCCGACCGCGACCGAGCCGGCGACGCCAACCACGAAGGGGGCGCCCTCGCCGGAGGGGCGGCGGCGCATGACCTCGGCCAGAATCGCGTCCATCCCGGGCATGGCGGTCTGTATCACGGGCCCCCTAACCCTTCCATCTCGCAGGTTTTTCATCTTTTCGTAGATTTTTATAAATTATTTACCAATGCTGGCCGAAGTTTGTGCGAATGCTTTTTTTCTCGTCATACGATGCCTTGGATCCTTGTGGATGACGCCTGAGCTGCGCCCGGCCGGGACGCGCGCGAGAACGCTGCAGTTCTGGCTCCGATGGCTGGTGGTCGCCTGCATCGTGCCGGTGGTGCTGATGGCGGGATTCCTGATCTACGAATCCTATCGGCGCGAGCGTGCCAATGCCGAGCGCGAGATGGTCGCGACCGCGCGCGCGCTCATGCAGGCGGTCGATGCCGAGATCGCCGGCATCCACGCGATCCTCCAGGTGTTCGCGGCGTCGCCGCATCTGCGCGCCGGCAAATTCGAGGCCTTCTACGACGAGGCGAAGGCACTGCTGTCGACCCAGACCGCGAGCAACATCGTCGTCCACGATCCTTCGGGGCTGCAGCTGCTCAACACTGTCCGTCCGTTCGGCTCGGAGCTGCCGCGAGAGACCAACATGGACATGATCCGGACCGCGATCGAAACCGGACGACCCGTGGTTTCCAACCTCTTCGTCGGGCCGGCGACCGGCCGGCCGGTGGTCGGCAACACCGTGCCGGTGATCATCGACGGCCAGGTCAGGTACCTCGTCGGCATGGGCATGTTCTCAGATCGCCTCGGAGTGGTGCTGAAGCGCCAGAAGATTCCCGAAGGCTGGCTGGTCGCGATCCTGGACCGCACCGGCACCGTCGGCGCGCTGACCTGGGATCCGGGGAGCGTGATCGGCACCAAGGCCCCGGCGCGGTTCCTCGAACGGTCCGCCCATGGCGAGGACGGCGCCTTCGAGGGCGTGACGCCGAAGGGGTTGCCGGTGCTGGCGGGCTTCAGCCGCTCGCCGCGCACCGGGTGGATGATCGCGTTCGCCGTGCCGCTGCACCAGGTCACGACCGTCCTGTTCCAGACGATCGTGGTCAACGTGGTCCTGGTGCTGCTTCTGCTGCTGGTCGGCATCGTCATGGCAAACGCCGTGGCGCGTCGGGTCACCCGCTCGCTGAACGCGCTGGCGGCCCCGGCGCTGGCGCTGGGATCGGGCGAGAAGGTCGAGATCCCCGCGGTCGAGATCAAGGAGGTCGCCGAGCTCGGGGGCGCGCTGGGCAAGGCCGCGGAACTCATGGAGGTGCGCGAGCGCGAGCGCGACGTCGCCCACGACGCCAACCGCGCGAAGTCGGAATTCCTGGCGCTGATGAGCCACGAGCTGCGCACGCCGATGAACGGCATCCTGGGTTTCGCCCAGCTGATGAACCGCCCCTACTTCGGCGAGCTCAACGACAAGCAGCGCGAATTCGTCGGCCACATCCTCTCCGCCGGGCGCCACCTGCTTGGCCTGATCAACGACGTGCTCGACCTGTCGAAGATCGACGCCGGCCGCCTCTCGGTCTCGACCGAGCGCGTCGAGCTGGTGCCACTGATGAAGTCGGTGATCGCGACCCTCGTGCAGTCGGCGGAGAAGACCGGCATCGAGGTCGAGGCCGGCGACTTCGGCCAGGGCCTGCCGGCGATCCATGTCGACCGCGTGCGCCTGGCGCAGGTGCTGATCAACCTCGGCGTCAACGCGATCAAGTACAACCGGCCGAACGGCACGGTCCGCTTCTCCTACGAGCGCATCGGCGGCGACCGGATCCGGATCGCCGTCACCGACACCGGCGAGGGGATTCCCCGCCACCGCCAGGCCGAGCTGTTCCAGCCGTTCAACCGGCTCGGCGCCGAGATCAAGGCGATCGAGGGCACCGGCATCGGGCTCGCCCTCAGCCGCCGCCTGATCGAGCTGATGGGCGGCACGATCGCCTTCACCTCGACCGAAGGCGTCGGCAGCCGCTTCTGGATCGACGTGCCGGTCCATGCCGGAACGCCCGAGCAGATCGAGCCGGAGGTGGTGCGCTCGGGCCTCGCCTTCCGCTCCGGCTTCTCGGTGCTGCACGTCGAGGACAACCCGGCCAACCGCGTGCTGGTGAAGAACATCCTGGCGACGCTCGACGACGTGCGCGTGATCGAGGCGGCCGATGGCGCCAACGGCATCGCCCTGGCCGAGCACTACCGCCCCGACCTGATCATCCTTGACATCAACCTCGTCGACATCGACGGCTACGAGGTGCTGCGCCGGATCCGCGAGATGCCGCACACGGCGAAGATCCCGGTTCTGGCCTTGAGCGCCGGCGCGCTCCCGGGGGATATCGCCCGCGGCCTGAAGGCCGGCTTCTCCGTCTACCTGACCAAGCCGCTCGACGTCCGCAGCTTCCTTGAAGCGGTCGACGCGGCGCTCTCCCGCAGCCCCCACGAGGAACGCCCGCGCGAGACCGCGTAGGCGGGCTCTTTCCAGCGATCCGCGCATATCCGCCTCCGCTTGCCGCCCCTGCCTCGTTTCGATACGACGGGTGCGACACCCAAGGAGGCATCGCATGACCGTCGTCGGCAGGATCGGCCCCACTGAATCGGCGGAACGCCAGGCGCGGCTCGAGCTCGCGGCCTGCTTTCGCCTCGCCAACCGCTTCGGCTGGAACGAGGGCATCGCCAACCACTTCTCGGTAGAGATCGGCCCTGACCGCTACCTGCTGAATCCCTACGAGCTGCATTTCCGCGAGATCACCGCCTCCAACCTCCTGGTCGTCGACGGCGAGGGCAAGGTGCACGCTGGCAAGGGCCAGGTGCGCAGCGCCGCCTTCTACCTGCATCCGCGCCTGCACACGCTGCTGCCCCGCGCCAAGGCGATCATCCACGCGCACCCGCCCTACGCGACCGCGATCTCCTGTGTGAAGGGCGGCCGCTTCGACCAGTCGAACGCGCATGCGATGCTGTTCGGCAACCAGGTCTGCTACGACGACGAGATGGGCGGCGCGGTCAGCGAGGGCGAGGTCCAGCGCCTGGTCTCGAAGGTCGGCAACAAGACGATCGTCGTGCAGGCGATGCATGGCCTGACCACGCTCGGCAACACCATCGCCGACGCCTTCGACAACTTCTACTTCGCCGAGAAGTGGGCGCAGAACACGATCCTGAAGAAGCCGCTCGGCGAGCCCTGGCGGATCCCGGACAACATGATCTGGGCGACGCCCGACCGCGACCGCGACCTGAAGCCGCGCGCCCAGCAAGCGCATCTCAACGCCTGGATGCGCGTCCTCGACAAGGAAGAGCCCGACTACAAGGACTGACGCGGGGCGCGCGCTCGCGCCGCCCCCCGAATTGCGCCGTCCGCGTCGGCGTGCCTATGCTTTCCCTGCCGATCAAACCGACCGCCGGAAAGCGAGCGGTCAAAGCACGGGGAGGCATCTCGTCACGGGCACCAGGAATTCAGGCGGCGGCAGCAGGTTCACCCGGCGCGGCATCATGCGGGCGGGCGCGGGCGCGCTGGCGATGCCGGCGGCGCTCCGCTTCGGAAGCGGCGGCGCGTTCGCGCAAGGAACGCGCGGGACCGTCAAGGTCGCGCCCGAAGTCGACCTCAAGATCTTTGATCCGGTGTGGACCACCGCGACCATCACCTCGACCCACGGCTACATGGTCTACGACACGCTGTTCTCGGTCGACAGCAAGTACGACGTGAAGCCGCAGATGGTGGAGAAGTACGAGGCCTCCGCCGACGGCCTCACCCACAATTTCCGGCTTCGCGACGGGCTCGGGTTCTCCGACGGATCGCCGGTGACCTCGCGCGACTGCATCGCCTCGATCAAGCGCTGGGCGGCGCGCTTCGGCAAGGCGAAGATCATGATGGATCGCGCCCAGTCGCTGACCGCGATCGACGAGAAGTCGTTCACCCTCAAGCTCAAGGAGCCGTTCGGCCCGGTGCTGGAGACGCTGGGCGCGGTCAGCCCGGTGCTGTTCGTCATGCGCGAGAAGGAGGCCGACACCGATCCCTTCACGCAGGTGACCGAGGTCGTGGGCTCCGGTCCCTTCCGCTGGGTCAAGGAGGAGTGGCAGCCCAACAACCGCGTCGTCTACGTCAAGAACCCGAACTACAAGCCGCGGTCGGAAGCAGCCGACGGCTATGCCGGCGGCAAGGTGGTCAAGATCGAGCGCGTCGAGTGGCACGTGATCCCCGATCCCGCCGTGCAGTCGGCGGCGCTGGCCGCGGGCGAGCTCGACTATCTCACCAATCCGATCGCCGACCAGGTGCGCCAGATGCGCGCCAACTCGAACATCGCCATCGGCTTCCTCGATCCGCTCGGCTGGCAGTTCCACTTCCGCTTCAATTCGCTGAACAAGCCCTTCGACAATCCGAAGGTGCGCCAGGCGATCCAGATGCTGATCGAGACCCGGCAGGAGGACTATCTCAGCGCCACCGGGCAGACCGGCGATCTCGGCCGGGTGTGCCTGACGCCCTTCGTCTGCGGCTCGCCCAACGGCACCATGGTCGGCACCGAGCGCTTCGCCAAGTACGAGCCAGAGCGGATCAAGGCGCTGCTGCGCGAGGGCGGCTACAACGGCGAGCCGG